>JBFMCB010000039.1:15000-20151 GCA_040754915.1 Chloroflexota bacterium
TTTGCGTTTCAGCCACTTCGCGAACATGGATGATCCGCCGACGCTGGCCTTTGACATCTCCGCTTATTTGGCCATCAAACACCAGGCCTTTGCCTGCCACTATACGCAGATCGCTACCGCCTTGAGGGATGCCGGCCTTGCTCAGGCTCAGGGGATTTTTCCTTCCGTGGAGTACCTACATCGCCGGTTTCCTCGCCCAAGCGAGGCCGAGGGCGACCTCTTTGAGGGGATAATCCCTAAGGCGCCATAGGTCAAAGACGAAGCTCTGCCGACTCGGGTTTTGACCCGCATCCTGAAACGTGTTATAATGGCCTTGCCCTACGAATCACTTGCAAAATCTCGCGATTCCTGATATAATTCGACATAACCGTTCCCGTCTTCGGCCCAGGCGCGTCTTCGTTCGATCCGTTTCGGGGTCAACAGATCACTTGCCAGGAGCAGAGGATGAATCACCGGAACCCCCCGCACCCCAGGGTGCCCTTGGCTCTGGGGCGCACCACGGCCGTCACGTCCTTCGCCATCCTTCTCCTCTTTAGCGGTGCCGGCCTGGTTCAGGCCATTTCCCCCTCGGGGGCGCGCCCAGCGCTCCGGCCCCCAGAGGACACGGAGGTAAGGCTGACCCGTACTGGCGATGCGCAATTCGCCGCGTGGTCGCCTGATTCCAGTAGAATTCTCTACGCTCGTCCTTCGGGGAAGGCCAAGATCAGCACGGGATGGCAGCTTCTCACCGATCTATGGTCTATTGACCTGGACGCTGGCACCCCGAGCAAGGTCGCTTCCAATGCCGCCTATGCCACCTTCTCGCCCGATGGCCAAAGCATTGCCTTCCTGTCCTTCGTTCGCGAGCGCACGGGGGAGGTGAAGGTCTGGCAAAAAGGCCAAACGAAGAAGATGGGCACCGCCGACTGGGGCTCCCCGCCCCGGTGGAGCGAGGATGGCCAACGCCTGCTTTTCGCCACCAGCGGAGCACCCTCGAAAATGACCTCCACTGGGCTGGCGAGGACCACCCTGGTCGTGCCGAAGCAACCCGCCGTCCCCGGGGAACGCCTGCTTTTCTCGCCCAACGAAAGCTACGTGTTGCGCCGCCATCACAACTATCTACGGGTGCTGCCACTGGACGGTTCCCCGGAGATCGAGATCACCGCCAGACCCACCCTGTTTGCCATCTGGTCTCCTGATGGTCGTAGACTGGCCTACGTGATAGACTCGGGAGAGCTAAGCCCTGAGCTTTGGGTGGCCAATGCCGATGGGTCGGCCAAGGCCCTCATCGCCAAAGGAGAGTCCGAGTATTTTGGCCCGCCGGCCTGGTCCTCTGATAGTGCGCAGCTCGCTTTTGCTCGAATCCCAGGTGGTAACGAGAGACAGAGGCACAGCAGGATCTGGCTGGCCTTCGCCGATGGCCACGGGCTCCGGCCCATGTCCAATGGGCTACAAGAGGAGTCCGAGCCGGCCTGGTCCCCGGACGGTTCCTACATCGCTTTCCAGCGCCGGGGCGACATTTGGGTGAGGGCTCTCCAGCGATGAGCACGCTCTGGGGATCTCTGAAGGCACTGGGCGTAGTTGTCCTTCTGGCTGGCTTTGCTCTCCTCTTGAGCGGCACCGGCGCGGTCATTGCTGCGCAGCTTTTCCCCCCTGCCACTATCCGAGTGTTACATACCTATTTTGAGCCCAAGAATACCATCGAGGTGGTGGACTTTGAGACTTACGTAAAACGGGTGGTCCCCATGGAGATGCCGTATACCTGGCACCCGGAGGCGTTGAAGGCCCAGGCGGTCGCCGCCCGGACCTACGGGTGGTACAAGGTCATTACCGGCGTCGGCAAGCTCTGGGACGTAACCGACGGCCCTGATACTCAGGTGTGTGGCCCTGACTCCTGGCGCAAATCCAGCACCGACGCCGCCACCGATGCTACCCGGGGGCATTATCTGGCCTATGACGGTCAGGTCATCATCGCCATGTACAGTGCCGAGAACGGCGATCCCACTCTCAGCAATGGGAGCTACCCATACCTCCAAAGCGTCCCGGACCCGGTTTGCACTGGGCGAACGCGCTGGGGGCACGGCTACGGCCTGTGTCAGCACGGCGCTCAGAGCTGGGCGAACCTCCAGGGATGGGCCTACCGCGATATATTGCTTCATTACTACACTGGCGTCGCTCTGGTGAACCCGTACGCCACCCCAACTCCTACCCCTACCAATACGCCCACCGCCACGCCTACCAGCACGCCGACGGCTACGGCCACCGCTACGCCCACGGCTACGCATACTGCCACGCCCACCGGCACACCTACGTTGACCCCTACGGCCACCGCTACGCCCACGGCTACGCATACTGCCACGCCGACGGAAACGCCCACGGCCACGGCTACGCCGACGGAGACGCCCACGCTAACCCCTACAGCCATCGCTACACCTGTGCCTACGGCCACGGCTTTGCCTTCAGATACACCAACGCCAGAGCCTGGGGCCACCAGCACGGTCACACCTACCAACATGCCCACGGCTACGTCTACTCCCACGCCGACGGAGACGCCGACTGCCACGCCCACCAATACGCCTACGCCAATCCCTACGGCCACCGCTACGCCTGTGCCCACGGCCACGTCAACACCCACGGCCACCCGCACCGCTACGGCTACACCTACGGCTACGTATACCGCCACGCCGACAAGCACTCCCACTGCCACGCCCACCAGCACGCCCACGCTGGTTCCTACAGCCACGCCAACGCCGACGGCCACGAAAGGGGCGCATTCCAGGGTAGAG
Organism: Chloroflexota bacterium; assembly: GCA_040754915.1. Classification (GTDB taxonomy): domain Bacteria; phylum Chloroflexota; class DTOL01; order DTOL01; family JACQYG01; genus JACQYG01. The sequence goes on from JBFMCB010000039.1 coordinate 17,766, forward strand.
GATGACGTTGCCGAGGAGTCACCGACGCCCACCGCCACGCTGACGGAAACGCCGACCGCGACGGCGACCTATACCGCTACGCCGACGTACACGCCCACGGCTACGTTTACCGCTACGCCTACGCGGACGGCCACCTTTACTCCTACCAGCACGGCGACACCCACGCGGACGGCAACTCCGAGCCCCACGAAGACACTGACGCCGGCCCCGACGGCCACCCCTATGCCTACCAGCACGCCCACCAACACCGCGACGGCTGCCCCCACCGCCACACCGACGCACACGCCCACGGCTACGCATACGGCCACGCCTACGCGGTCGCCCACTTTTACTCCTACCAGCATGGCGACGGTGATCGCTTCCAGCCCCTTGATCTACAGCGACCGTAGCCCGGCGGTGATTTTCACTGGCCCGTGGAGGAGCGTGGCCGACAGCCGCGCCCAGGGTGGGTCCTATGTCGAGGCTTCGGCCATAGGGGCCTCTGCCAGCCTGACCTTCGTCGGCAATAAGGTCATCTGGTGGACGAGCGATGGCCCCGATCGCGGTGTGGTGGAGGTCCTGGTGGACCGCGTAAAGCGCCTGGAGCGCGACGGCTATGCTCCCCAGCCCACCTATCGGGTGCCGGTGGAGCTGCCGGTGGAGCCCCTGGGCCGCCATACTATAATTATCCGGCTGACCGAGAGACGGAGCCCCGCGGCCCGGGGGAACAAGGTCGTTTTCGACGCCTTCCAGGTGTTCAACGTCGCGGGCCCCATCGTCACAGTCACTGCTACCCCGGTGCCAACGGATCGGCCTGCCACCACCCCTTCTCCCACGGCACCGGTCCTGGCCCTGGCCTTGCTGCCGCCCCCTGACCAGGAGCCACCGGCGTCACTCGTCGAGTCCAACGGCCGTGAGCCGGCGGCGACGGGCATTGGCAGCCTGCGAGTCCTCGGTGTGGCGCCTGACTCGGCCATAGCACCGGCATTGATCGTCATCCTGTGCGGCCTGGTTAAGATGAGCAATGGGCTCCTCAATGGCAATGGCAGAAAGGGCAATGGCAGAGCACCAGGAGGGGGTAAAGCACCAGGACGGGAGAGGCCCAGGCGCCCCGGAAAGCAGCGGTAACCACAGATTTCACCGATTGCACAGATTATATGGAGTGGGACGGTGAATTCTTTCTCGAAAGTTCAACGTGAAGACGTTCAAAGTTCCAACGTTGAACCTGAACTGAGGGCGATCGGGGACCGGTACAAGGTAGCGGCGCTGTACGTCTTCGGCAGCCGGGCGGCGGAGATCGCCGGGCGAGTGCGTGGCCGGGTAGTATCTTCCTGTTATCCTGAATCGGATGTGGATATTGGTGTCCAGTTGGCGTCGGGCCATCGTCTGAGCGCGCGGGATCGGGTGCGTTTAGCCATAGAGCTGGAGGACCTTCTGGGAGTGCAGCGCGTGGACCTGGTAGTATTGCCGGAAGCCGATCCTTTTCTGGCCTTAGATATCATCCGGGGGGGAGTTGCTCTATTGCACAGATGCGGACGTGCAGGCCGAGGATGAGCTGTACGTGCTGCGGCGTGCCGGGGACCTGGCCTGCCATGAGCAAGCCCGGCGCCAGCAAATCCTGGGCGGGGGTTGGGCGATGACGCCCTCCTAGTAGTTGCCTCTTCGTCTCCACTAATACAAATGGCTTAATCTATGTTACATGGCCACCATCCCCAGGCGTAGGGTGGGTATCGCACCCGCCGCCAGGGACCTTCTTTACCCGTAAAGAAATCACCAGTACCTAATCCGTGAAATCTGAGAAATCTGTGGTTGAGAGAACTGTGGTTCCTAATCCGTGAAATCTGAGAAATCTGTGGTTGAGAGAACTGTGGTTCCTAATCCGTGAAATCTGAGAAATCTGTGGTTGAGAGAACTGTGGTTCAGGAATTCCTCTACAAAGATGTGACCTACGCCGTTATCGGGGCGGCGATGGAGGCCCACAAAATCCTCGGCCCCGGCTTCCTGGAGTCGGTCTACGAAGCGGCCCTGGCCCACGAGTTTGACCTACGTGGCATCCCCCACCAGCGTCAGGACAAACTGGCCGTGCGCTACAAAGACATCGTGGCCGGTGAGTTTCGGGCTGACTTTCTGGTGGATGGCAAAGTAGTGGTGGAGCTGAAAGCCAACAAAGCCTTGACCGAGGGTGACGAAGCGCAACTCCTGAACTACCTCAAGGGCACCGGCTACCGTGTCGGCCTACTCCTCAACTTTGGGGCACCATCGCTTGAGCACAGACGCCGTGTCCTCTAACCACAGTTTGCACTGAGTATACAAATCAAACCTGTGCAATCTGTGAAATCTGTGGTTTGGGGATCAACCGCTTACACCGATGCCACATATAAGCGTAATCTGTGAAATCTGTGGTCTG
>JBFMCB010000040.1:0-20128 GCA_040754915.1 Chloroflexota bacterium
TATTGGCCTTCATCTCCGGGGCCGTGCTCTCCGCCCTGGTGCCTATCCTGATACCGCTATTGATACGGTTGTAGGCCCTCTTCCCTTTCCGCGGCCGCAATTCCTATACTGGTAAAGAACCTGACTAGACCGTCATCTGGGCCTGTTGCAAGGCCTGCTTTTCTTCCGCCGAGAGGGGATAGGATGATAGTCCCCTCTTGATGGCCTTGGCGTAGACGCGCATCTCGGAGCGACCGTAAAGCGATGAAAGGACGATGCCATCGCCGTTCGCGTCCAGGAGGGCAATGGCAAAACTTTGGTCACCGCCCATGTCGGGGAACGGATTGTAGCGCACCAGTCCCACGCGTTGAACGCTGCGACTGAAGGCCACCTCCAGGCGCTGGCACAGATCGGTGAGGTTATCCACCCTGGCACCGGTCTGATCAACTCGCTGTAGAAGCTGAGCCAACGCTGTCTCCAGGTTTTCTCCGCTGGCTCCCTTCATCAACGCCCGATAGTGTCTTAGCACTTGCTCCATTCGGAACTGCAATAAAAAGACCCAGACTACCAGCACAAATATCAGGGCAGTCAAGAGCACAATGACCATAGGCGCGAAATTATTGAAGAACTGATTCAGGCCTTCCACCTCTCCTCCTTTAGCCCTTGGCCAGTCTGGATTTCAGCACCGCCGCCAAGTCGGGATACGACCTCTCCTCCAACTCGTAGCGCACTCGCACGCAGGGCTTATCTATCTTCACCACCCGCCTCAAGTCTATGGGCGTGGCGATAATCACCAGGTCACAGGGCGTGGTGGCGATAGTCTCCCCCAACTCCTGGGTCTGCTTATCGCCATAGCCCATGGCCGGCAGAAGCGCCCCGGTCCGGGGATATTCTCGATATGTATCCCCGATGGAGCCCACGGCATAGGGTCGGGGATCTATTATGGCCCTGGCCCCGAAGCGCTGAGCAGCCATAACGCCTGCGCCGTAGCTCATCCCCCCATGGGTGAGGGTGGGGCCGTCCTCCACCACCAGCACCTTTTTGTCCAGGATCGCCGCCGGGTCATCCACGAAGATGGGTGAAGCAGCCTCCACCACCGTAGCCCGGGGATTGAGCGCGGTCACATTGGCCTTCACCGCCTCGACGTTCCCTGACCTGGCGGTATCTACCTTGTTGATCACCACCACATCTGCCATCCTTAGATTGGCCTCGCCGGGGTGATAGGAAAGCTCGTGGCCCGGCCGATGTGGGTCGACAACGACTATATGCACATCAGGCTTATAGAACGGAAGGTCGTTGTTGCCCCCATCCCAGACGATGACCTCGGCCTCTTTCTCCGCCTCGCTCAGGATGTGGCCATAGTCCACGCCAGCGTAGACCACCATACCCCGGTTGAGGTGGGGCTCGTATTCCTCCCGCTCCTCAATGGTGCAGTGGTGCCGGTCCAGATCCTCGTAGGAGGCAAAACGCTGGCAGGCCTGGGCCGCCAGGTCGCCGTAGGGCATGGGGTGGCGCACCACCACGACGCGCTTGCCCAGGCCCTTCAAGATGTCGCATACTCGCCGGGTGGTCTGGCTCTTACCGGAGCCGGTTCGCACGGCGCACACCGCCACCACCGGGACCCGCGACCGGAGCATGGTGGTCTCCCCACCCATAAGCCGGAAATCGGCGCCGGCGGCCAGGACCTGGGAGGCCTTGTGCATCACGTACTCGTGCGAGACATCGCTGTAAGCGAAAACCACCTGATCGGCACCAAGCTCTCGGATCAGCCCATCCAAACGATCCTCAGCGTAGATAGGGATACCCTCCGGGTAGAGGGCACCGGCCAAACTGGCCGGATAGACCCTGCCTTCGATGTCGGGGATCTGCGTGGCAGTGAAGGCCATCACCCGATAGGCAGAGTTGTCTCGAAAGTAAACGTTGAAGTTGTGAAAGTCCCGTCCCGCCGCACCCATGATGATTATCTTGTCCATAAAGGGACTACCGCACCTCGCTACTCACTGGATCACAACCCTCAGGTTGTCGGGCTAGGCCGCCAGAACCACACCCAGCGCAATAGACACCACCCGGGTTTCATGGGGGTCGGCTCGTGAGCCCACCACCAGGGGCACCCTGGCTCCGGTCACGATACCTGCCATCCGACCCTTGGCGAAATAGGTGACGCCCTTGGCCATGATATTGCCGGCCTCCACATCGGGAGTGATCAGGACATCTGCCGCCCCTGCCACCGGGCTCTCCAGGCCCTCAAGCTTTGCCACACTCAACGACATGGCAGCATCCAGAGTAATGGGACCATCGACGACGGCTCCCTGAGATCTCCAGCGCTTTTCCATCCGCGCTAGGCCAGCGGCCTCGACCGTCACAGGCAGGTTCGGGTTGACCTCGGAGACAGCCGCCAGGAGCGCGACCTTTGGTTCGGCCACACCCAGCTTGTGAGCCACCTGGATGGCATTCTGGATGATCTCGACCTTCTGCTCCATAGTAGGGTAGAGCACCACGCCGCCATCGGAGATCAGGATCAACCGATCCAGCCCCGGCACCTCGAAAACCCCCACGTGGGTGAGGAGCGCCCCGCTGACCAGCCCGGCCCTGGGGTCTAGCGCCGCCCTCAGAAACTCGGGGGTATCAACCTTGCCCTTCACTGCTACCCTGGCCCGACCCTCTCTCACCAACTCCATCACCATCCGGGCGGCGGACCGGGAGTCACCTACGCCCAGGATCTCCATGTCACCTATGCCAGCGCCAGCCACCTGTGCCGCCTTCTCCACCGCCGCCTGATCCCCGACCAACAGGCAGCGGGCGATGCCCTGATCCTGCACCTCTCGAGCCGCGGCCACGACCTCCGCATCGCTGGCGGCGGCGATGGCGATGGTGGTGGGACCAACCTTCCTGGCTACCTCGCGCAATTGAATGAAGTCCCTCACCACCATAGCCTGATACCTTTTTACTAGTAAAGAAATCAGCGGGCCAGCTTGGCCAGCCAGATGCCGATCTCGTAGAGCAGGATCATAGGCACCGCCACCAGGAACTGGTTGAGCGGGTCCGGAGTCGGAGTGACAAAGGCCGCGACCACAAAGGCCACTAGAACAGCGTATTTGCGCCACCCGGCAAGCTGCGCGGCCGTGACCAACCGAAGCTTTGCCAGGAAGAAGACCACCAGGGGTGTCTCGAAAACCAGGCCGATCCAAAACAGGATCTGGGTAACGAATGATATGTATTCGCCAATAGAAGGCAAGGGCTGAGCGATGCCGCCGCCGAAGGTAAACAAGTACTTCAGCGCAAAAGGAAGCATCAGAAAATAGGCGAAGGCCAAGCCCAGAAGGAAGAAAGCGGTGGCGCCAGGAACGAAGAAGAAGAGATAGCGTGTTTCCCGAGCGGTCAGGGCGGGGACCAGGAAGCGAAAGGCCTGATAAGCGATCACCGGCATGGCCAGGCACAGGCCGGCAATCAATGTCACCTTGAAATAGACCAGGAACATCTCGGTGGGACGCGTGAAGATGGGCTTGATGCTGCTCTGGGGCAATGTCAGCTTCACCGTCAGCGCCGTCCCAGCGGGCAGCGTCAAGGGCACGGTATAGGGGCCGACGGCCGAGATCGGGGAGCTTCCGGTAAAAAAGGCGGGGAAGGTGGCATCCTCTGCCAGCACGATCCTGGTGGTCACCGGGACCCCCGGGAGGGTGATGTCCCGTATTGGCCAAAGCAGAAGATCAAAGATCCGCCCGGTGAAAATCAAGCAAAAGGCGGTGGCCACAGCCAGGGCTAGAAGTGATTTGATAATGCGTTGGCGCAGCTCATCCAGGTGCTCCATGAGCGACATTTTGTTTGTTTCGTTCATTTCCATCGCGCCACGGTCGGCGGTAGATCACTCTAGCTGTTCGTCCAGCAAATCGACCAAATCCTGAACTGTGGAAAGCTTGCGTGCCTGGAAATCGGGTATCTCAACGCCGAACTCCTCTTCCACGGCGGTAAGAAGCTCGACCAGCTCCACCGCATCGGCATTGAGGTCGTCATAGAACGACGCCTCTGGCGACACCTCGTCCTCGTCGACCGCCAGCTGCTCCACGATGATCCGCTTCAAACGCGCGTAGACGGGTGAAACCACTTGCCTACCCCTGCAGTCTCAGAACAGATGGGCCGGAAAACTAGGCTGCCCTCCCCGCAACCTGTCTAGCCACCGTCCCCAGCACGCCGTTGACAAACTTTCCCGAGCTATCAGAGCCGTAAAGCTTTGCTAGCTCTACCGCTTCGTTAATCGCCACCTTTATTGGCACCTGTTGGCATTTGGTTATCTCGTAAATGGCGAGGCGTAGGATATTGACGTCGATTTTGGCCATCTGGCCGATGGGCCAACTGGGCGCTGCCTTCTGCAACAGGTCGTCGATGAAAGCCCGGTTGGCCAAAACCCCCTGCACCAGGTCATGGGCAAACCGCAGGGCCTCCTCCGGCAACTGCACTTCCCGAATGCGCTCGGAGTACACTTGTTCCGGGGCGTGGCCAACGCAGTCAACCTCGAATAGTGTCTCCAGGGCTACCATCCGGGCCTGACGCCTGACCGCCTTCACTTCAAGCCCTGCACAAGACTAGCCAGCCACGCCATTTCAAAACAAGAGACCATCTATTCCACGTCCTGAATATAGACGTTCACCTCACGAACCGGCATGCCTACCATGTTGCCGATGGCCTCCCGAACCTCTTTCTGGATCTGCGTGCCTACCTGGTACATATTCACTCCTGCCTCCACCACTACATGGAGGTCCACCCAGACCGCCTCGTCTCTCACCTGGATCTTGACGCCCGAAGCAAAACCTTCCCGGCGAAGCAGCTTGCTCACGCTGTTGGCCAAGTCGTGGCTCATCCGGACCACCCCGGGCACTGACAACGTGGTCAGGTAGGCGATGGTAGCCAGTACCCCCGGTGCTATGCGCACTGTTCCTAATTTTTCATCCATAATAGTACGCCTCCGCCGGGTTCAGGCTCATTGCCCGCTGACCTGAGTCCACCCGCCCTCGGCCTCGCGCCGGTCCTGCAGGTAGGTGGTGCAGAAATCACCGGCGGTGAAGCTAGAGTCGTTCATGATCTCCAGGGCCAAAGGTATGGTCGTCTTCACTCCCACGACCATGCATTCAGAAAGCGCCCGCCTCATGCGCTCCACCGCTTCTTCCCGGCTCTCCCCCCAAACGATGATCTTGCCCAGAAGGGAGTCATAGTGGTCAGGAATATTATAGCCGGAGTACAGATGCGAGTCCACCCGGACGCCTGGACCACCGGGTGGGACAAATAGTTCCACCCGGCCTGACTCCGGCGCGAAATCCCTTTCGGGATCCTCAGCATTGATCCGGCACTCGATGGCGTGACCTCGAAAGGAGATGTCCTCCTGGCGAAGCGTCAGCGGTTGTCCATCGGCCAGCCTTAATTGCCACTTCACCAGGTCCACGCCGGTCACCATCTCCGTGACCGGGTGTTCCACCTGGATGCGGGCATTCACCTCCAAGAAGAAGAAGTCGCCCTGTCTGTCCACCAGGAACTCCACTGTACCGGCATTGGTGTACCCCAGGACCCGGGCTGCTCTCGCGGCGGCCTCGCCCAGTTGTCGCCGCATGGCCGGTGAAAGGCAAACCGAAGGGGATTCTTCGATGAGCTTTTGGTGGCGCCGTTGTATCGAGCACTCTCGCTCACCGAGATGGACCACGTGGCCGCTGGCGTCAGCCAGTATCTGCACTTCCACGTGCCGCGGCCCAGCAAGGTATTTCTCGACGTAGATGTCACCGCTCCCGAAGGCTGACTCTGCCTCCACCCGAACCGTGGGGTAGGCCTCGGCCAACTCCTCGGGGCCAGCCACCGGCCTCAATCCTCGGCCACCACCCCCGGCGGCAGCCTTGAGCAGCACCGGGTAGCCTATGCTCTGAGCGACCTCCTGGGCCATAGCAATGCTCTTAACCGCCTCGTCGGTCCCCGGCAGCACCGGCAATCCGGCATCCCTCATCAACTTCCGTGTGGCTGCCTTGTCTGAGACCTTCTCCAACACCGCGGCGCTGGGCCCCACGAAGATAAGACCGCACTTGTCGCAGATCTCCGCAATGTAAGGGTTTTCGGCCAGAAAACCGTAACCCGGGTGCACTGCCTGGCAACCAGTCATCATGGCTGCCGTGATGACGTTAGGGATATTGAGGTAGCTCTTGGCCACCGCCACGGGCCCAATGCAGACGCTCTCATCTGCCAGGCGCACGGGGAGAGAATCGCCGTCAGCGTCGGAATAACCGATGACGCTCTTGATGCCCATCTCCCGACAGGCCCGGATCACCCGTAAGGCTACCTCGCCCCGATTGGCGACGAATACCTTGTTCACATCATCACCATGCCACCGTCCACAGAGAGAACCTGGCCCGTAATGTAGCCGGATTCATCTGAGGCCAGGAAGGCCACCGCGTTGGCCACGTCCTCCGCCGTGCCGAAACGTCCCAACGGGGTTTGCTGAAGCATTGCCGCCTTCAGCTCCTCGGGCAGGCTGGAGGTCAAATCGGTGGGCACCAACCCCGGCGCCACCGCGTTGACAGTGATGTTTCGCGAGCCCACCTCCCTGGCTACGGCCTTGGTAAAGCCGATGAGCCCCGCCTTAGCGGCAGAATAGTTGGCTTGACCAGCATTTCCGGCCAGGCCTGCCACCGACGCGATGTTTACAATGCGGCCGTACCGCTGCTTCATCATGGGACGCATGGCCGCCTTGGTGCAGAGGTAGGCGCTTTTCAGGTCACAGTCCAACACTAAGTCCCAATCCTCCTCGGTCATGCGCATCAAAAGGGTGTCCCGGGTCGTGCCGGCATTGTTCACCAAAATGTCCAGGCGGCCGTAGGCCTCCACCGTTTGGCGAATTAAGCGCTCCACATCTTCAGCCTTAGATACGTCGGCCTGTACTGTCAAAGCTTGGCCCCCGCTGGCTTTGATCTCGGCCGCCACCTCTTCGGCTGCCGCGGCATTCTTCTGGTAATTCACCACTACCCCAGCTCCCAGTCGAGCCAGCTTCAGGGCAATGGCCCGCCCCAGCCCTCGCGAACTGCCGGTCACCACGGCGATTCTACCAGTGAAGTCCATCGCGACCTCCAACCTACGCACTTGTCAAGTCGACCATCCACTGACGCCACGATCCCGTATCGCCCAGGCTGACGACGGAGACCTGGGGTGCAATGCGTTTTATCAGGCCGGCCAACACCTGACCGGGCCCCATCTCTATGAAATGCGTGACGCCCTGGGACACCATTCGCTGGATCGATTCGGTCCAGCGGACTGGCGAGTAGAGTTGTCTCACCAGGAGATCCTTGATCTCTCGGGCGTCAGTAACGGGCCAAGCGGTCACGTTAGAAACGACCGGCACTCGAGCGGCGTCAAAAGGCGTGGCCTCAATGGCCTCCCGTAGCTTCAGTGCCGCCTCCCGCATCAAGGGAGAATGGCTGGCGATGGAGACCGCCAGCGGGATCACCCTTTTGGCTCCACGGCTTCTCGCCAACTCCAGGGCCAGCTGCAAGGCTTCGCTTTCCCCGGAGATCACGATTTGCCCGGGCGAGTTAAAATTGGCCGGGACCACCCCGAGGCCCCTCGTCTGGTCCGAAGCCTCCTGGCAGATAGTTGACAACTCTGCTTCGTCCAGCCCCAGCACCGCCGCCATGCCCCCCGGCGTTTGCAGCCCGGTCTCTTTCATCAGCCTTCCACGTTCCCTCACCAGACACAAAGCACTGGCGAAATCCAGCGCCCCCGCTGCCACCAGCGCAGAGTATTCCCCCAGACTGTGACCGGCTAAGAAGGACGGCGCCAGCCTTGATCCTGGCATGGCCTCACAAAAGAGCCTGAGGACCGCCACGCTCAACGTTAGGAGCGCGGGCTGTTGATTCATAGTGTCGCGCAGGGCCTCCTCCGGACCCCGAAAACAAAGATCAGAGAGCGCAAAACCCAGGAGGTCGTCGGCCTGTTCAAAGGTCTTCTTAACAATGGGGAAGGCGCCGCACAGGTCACGGCCCATCCCCACGTATTGCGCTCCCTGCCCGGGAAAGACATATGCGGTGATGGGTTCCATTACTGCCGACGCCTCCATACGCTTGCCTTCAGTTACGGCGTGCTCGTTTAGCATCGAAATCGTTGCAAACCGGTGATGATCTCCTCCGCCTCCCTTACCATGCTGGCGATGATCTCTCTCGCCGGCCTTATGTCATTGATCAGCCCAGAGACCTGCCCGGCCATGACCGAGCCGTTTTCCACATCCCCCTCGATGGCGCTTAGCCGCAGCTTGCCGGTGCCGAACTCGATCAGCTCCTGCTCGCTGATCTCGTGTCTCTCCTCCAACTCAGCGAAATGGCGGGTGAAACGATTCTCGATGGCCCGCACCGGGTGCCCCAGGCGATGCCCGGTGGTCACTGTGGATCGGTCCTTCGCTTCCACGATTTTCCGCTTATATTCAGGGTGGGCGATGCACTCCTGAGAGCAAACGAATCGCGTGCCCATCTGCACCCCCCGGGCCCCTAAGGCCAAAGCCGCCACTAGCCCGCGGCCGTCGGCGATGCCGCCGGCCGCGATCACTGGGACCCTCACCGCGTCTACTACCTGGGGAACCAGGGGAAAAGAGGTGATCTCGCCGATATGCCCGCCGGACTCCATCCCCTCGGCTATCAGGGCGTCGGCGCCCATCCTTTCCAGTCGCCTGGCCAGGGCTACCGAGGCCACCACGGGCATCACCACGATCCCCCGTTCCTTCAGCTCCGCCAGAAAGGGGCCAGGCATGCCAGCGCCGGTGGTGACGGCGCGAACCTTCTCCTCTAACGCTACACGGACCACCTCCTCCGCCGTAGGGGAGATGAGCAAGACATTGACGCCAAAAGGCTTGTCGGTCAACTCCCGGGTGAGCCGGATCTGGCTTCGCACCCACTCTCCCGGGGCATTGCCCGCACCGATGATACCGAAGCCGCCAGCATTGGATACGGCTGAGGCCAGCTCCGCTGTAGCTACCCAGGCCATGCCTCCCTGGATAATAGGATAGTCAATGCCCAAGAGGTCACAGACCGCGGTCCTGATCAAAGGTTGCCTCCGTCTTTAGCCTTGGGGTTTTTTCTTCTCTTTCGGGGATTTGATCTTGATTACCTCGCGCCCGTTGTAGGTGCCGCAATTCGGACAAACCTCATGGGGCATTTTCGGCTTATGGCACTGAGAGCACTCCACCAGCACCACCGGATCAAGGTGCAGGTGGCTGCGGCGCTCTCCCTGCCGGGCCTTCGACAGTTTACGCTTGGGTAAAGCTCCCACTACTAACTCCTCTCCAAAACGGTTTTCAAGGCTTGCCACGGGCTATCCGGCTCTTGAGGCCCACACTGGCAAGAACCCCGATTGAGGTTGTGGCCACAACGCTCACAAAGCCCGGCGCAGTCCGGCCGGCAAAGGGGCTGCATCGGTAGGGCCAGGGCGATATACTGGCGCGCCAGCTCACTCAGATCCAGCACGTGATTCGCATCGATGCGCAATGCCTCGTCCTCAGCCACCTCACCCGCTGGGTAGCCCGTCACCACGTCTACAGTGGGCATGAATTCCTCCTCAAACGAGGCCGTAGCCGAGGCAATAAAGTCCTCCGCACAGCGGCTGCACTGGTATGGCATGGCCGCCTTCAACTCGACACTGGCCAGGATGCCCACTTTGGTCCGGAGGAGTCTCACCGTTCCCTGAACCGGGCCCGCCGTAGAGGCCACCCCGTCGACGAGGAGACGCTCCCCCTGAATTTCGAAATTCCGCGTCGCGCCCACCGGGAGCGTCAGTAGATGGGCGACGTTGAATCTCAATTGTTCCATCACTAAGGTCACAAGCCATCGGGGTCAACCGGGTGGCTCATTATAAGCCAAGTCCAGGCCGCCGTCAAGGTCAATGCGGAGATGGATGATCTGCCTTGAGCGCCTCAATGCCCTTGCGAGCGGTAACGAGTTGCCGATTGAGTTCCTCTTCCAATCGCACCAGGACCTCCACGGCGTAGCGGTCCGCCTCACTCTGCATTTGGGCGCACCTCGCCCTGGCCTCCTCAATGATCTCCTGGGCCTTGCTCTCAGCCACCTTGGTCAGCTCTTTCTCCTGCAGGAGAAAGGCAGCCTGTTCCTGCGCGGCGGTAACGATCTTCTCCGCTTCTGCCTGGGCCTGGGCGATGATCCTCTCCCGGTCCTGAATGACCCGCTTTGCCTGTTTGACCTCGTCGGGGATGGAAATACGCATCTGATCGATCACGTCGAGACAACTGCGCCGGTCCACCAGGGATAGATTCAAGAAGGGAATTCGCCAGCCGACGTTCAAGAGGGATTCCAGGCGATCTACCAAATACTGGATGTCTATCTCCGATCCCTCCTCTCAATTACAGAATCGAGCACCGCTGGCAGATCAAGGCTCCCCGCTGGTTCCTGCGTCACCGTGGTACTTTCGAGACAAAGCCAGGGCCACGTGAGATGGCACCATACCGTCCACGCAGCCACCGAGCTTGGCGATCTCCTTGACGATGGTGGAGCTTAAAAACGAATACTGCAGGCTGGTCATCAGGCAAATCAGGTCCATCTCCGGCGCCAGTTTACGGTTGGCCAGGGCCATCTGATACTCTAACTCGAAGTCCGAGTATACCCTGAGTCCCCTCACCACCACCTTTGCTCCTACCTGGCGAGCATAGTTAACGGTCAGGCCCGAATAGCTGGCCACATGGATGTTGGGCCACTCCCTCAAGGCCTCTCGCATGAGCTGCACACGCTCAGAGACGGAGAAAGTCGTCGGCTTGGCCGGCATGTCGTAGACCCCCACCACCAGCTCATCGAAGATCATGGCCGCCCTGCTGGCGATGTCAATGTGTCCATTGTGTACTGGATCAAAGGCACCGGGATACAGCGCTGTTTTCAACCCCATTCCCTTCCATAGCGGCCGTGCGAAGGCATGAGCTTTGCCTCAGCCGACACCAGAATTGGCGACGAGACCTGCTTCCTTGCGCCATCGGTAGATAGTGATACACGTATCGCCATGACGGCGGGTCCTCGCTATTCTGAGGCCACCATAGCCCGCCGCCAAGATCACCCTTTTTGAGTGCTCCACGACCAAGAGCGCTCCGGGACGGACCCACTGGGCATGGCCGATTGCCTCCAGGGTCTCTGAAATACGGGGGTCCGCATACGGGGGGTCGAACAACACCAAGTCGTAGCCGCTCTCGATAGCTTCATCGCCCGGGACGATCCCCTCCATGGCCTTCTCGACATCACAGTGATAAACCCGGCCCTGCTCCCACAGATGGGTGCGTTCAAGATTTTCACCTATGAGCCGGCAACACTTGATGCTCGATTCCACGAAATCGGTCCAGTCCACTCCCCGGCTCAAGGCCTCGATGCCCAGGGCACCCGTTCCGGCATAGAGGTCGAGGACACGTTTGCCCCGGTAAACCAAGAAAGCATCGCCGGAGGTGACCATGCTCGCGCCCTCAGGGCTCGCGGAAACCTCCTCCCACCACAATGACTCGACCATGGAAAAGATAACGCCCTTTATTTTATCAGAAGTGGGTCGGGTTGACAACCCAACTGGCGCCTTGAGGCGATGTCCTTTGGCGGTACCGGCGATCACGCGCATACTAGCTCAAGTCACCCGCCTTCTGCCAAAAGTCGGTGACCTTCTGAGCGAGAAGGCGGTGCTCCGGCAAGGACAGTTTCGGGTCCTGCTGGAACATGGCCTGGGCCTCCCGGCGTGCCAGCTCCAGTATCGCCACATCGCTGACCCTGGCTGCCCTCAGCTCCCAGCGACCGCTCTGGCGCACGCCGCTGAACTCGCCCAGACGCCCTTCCTCTCCATTCAGGCCGACTTGAGAGCGATCGAAAAACTGGCCCGGCCCGCGCAACTCCAGATCCTTCTCCGCCAGAGAAAACCCATCATACGTGTCCTCGATAATCCTCAACCTCTCCATGGCCTCGGGCTCATTGCTGCCCGAAAGCAGAACACAACAGGACTCCAACGTCCCACGCCCCACGCGGCCGCGGAACTGATGCAGTTGCGCCAGGCCAAAGCGTTCGGCCCCCTCAACGAGCATGACCGTCGCATTAGGGACGTCGATCCCCACCTCCACCACCGGGGTCGAGACCAATACATCCACCAGGCCCTGGCGAAATCCCTGCAGCACCGTCTCTTTTTCCTGGCTTTTCATGCGCCCGTGCAAGAGCCCCAAACGCAGGTCTGGAAACACCTCCTTTTGCAGCCTCTCGAACTCATGGACCGCCGCTTTGGCTTCCTGTGTCTCCGACTCCTCGATCAGCGGGCAGATAACGAAGGCCTGGCGACCTTTCTCCACCTGGGACCGGATAAAGTTATAGGCCCGCTCTCTTTGCCGGGGTTCCAGGAAGTAGGTTTTTACTCTATGGCGGCCGGGAGGGAGCTCGGCGATGGTGGAGATGTCCAGGTCCCCGAAGATGGTCAGTGCTATGGTTTGCGGGATAGGCGTAGCGGTCATCACCAATAGGTGCGGCCGGCCACCCTTACTGGCCAGCCTCAGGCGCTGCATCACACCGAAGCGGTGCTGTTCGTCGATCACCGCCAGGCCCAGGCTTTGAAAATCGACACCCTCCTGGATCAAGGCGTGGGTGCCCACCACAATGTTCACCCGGCCCTGGCCGATGTCCTCCCGCAGGGAATCTTTCTCCGCCTTGGGTAAGCTGCCGGTGAGCAGGCGGGCCTGTATCGCTTGGCCAACCTCAGAGCCAACCGTTTGCAGTACGTCTTGGATAGTGCGGTGGTGTTGCTCGGCCAGGATCTCGGTGGGAGCCATCATCGCCGATTGGTAACCGTTGGCAACGGCCACCAGCATCGCCAGAATGGCCACCACGGTTTTGCCAGAGCCCACCTCCCCCTGTAACAATCGGGCCATGGGTACCGGCCGGGCCAGATCAGCGAGGATGTCCCCTAGTGCCCGCTTCTGTTCCTTCGTCAGCGCGAAAGGCAATGAGTCAACACACCTCTGGACGACCTCCGGGTCTACCTTCATCGGGGTCACCAGTTGGCCCTCTTGCCAGTCTCGCCTCTTGGCCAGGACACCCAGCTGCAATAAGAAGAACTCGTCGAAGGCCAGGCGGCGTCGCGCCCGAGCCAGCGACCCCCAGTCATCCGGGAAGTGAATCTGGCAGAGGGCAGTCCCCAGGTCCAGCAGATCTTGCCGGGCTCGCACCGAATCGGGCAGGTAATCGACCAACTCGGCGGCCCATCGGGCTACCGTTCTGCTTTGCAGTCGCCGGAGCCATCGCTCACCCAGGTCTTCCGTAAGCGGGTAAACAGGGGCCAGTCGGGCGGTGTGGATGAGCTCAGGTGTTTCCAGGAACTCCCACTCCGGAGAGGAGAAGGTAAGCCGCCCGAGGAAGTAGTCTACCTTCCCACTGAGGACTACCTGCTTGCCACGGGTCAGCGTATTCAAGAGGTAGGGCTGGTTCCACCAGGTAGCCTCTATGGTGCCCGAGTCGTCGGCGACGATGGCCTTGACGATGAGCTTGCCGCTCTTAGTCTGGGATTTACTGATCTCCCAGATCGTGCCCACCACCGTCTCCACCTGGCCCGCGCGGAGTTCGCGCACGAGCTTGATCTTAGTGTAATCGTTGTAGCGCCTGGGAAAGAGAAATAGGAGGTCCCTGATGCGTTCTACCCCTAGCCTTCTCAGCTTATCGGAGTAGGCTCCGCTGACGCCGGACAGCATGGTGACCGGTGAATCCAGGTCCGCCGGGCGAGGCCTGCGGGGTACAATGGGCCTTTGACCCTCCACCGGCCTGGCCTGGTAGCCCTGCGGACCCTCCCGCGTTTGCCGCTGGGAGGCCTGAGAGGCATCTGCCAGCGCTCCACTCTCTTGGCCTGGGCTGGCCATGGCCTTGAGTCCAGAGAGACGGCTCAGAGCAGCTTCCACCGCTTGGGCTCGTCCCGCGCCATCGCGCCGCCCATAGCCGACGAAAAGAGAGGCTATCTCCTCGATAATTGGTTGTTGATCTTCCGGGCTTTCCTCCCGGGCTTCCTTCGCCCAGCGGCGCAGACCCTCTTCCAGCCCACCCATCACCGCGCGATCCTGGAAGTTCTGCCTGCGCTCCAGGCTCAGGAACTTTTCGATTTTGCTCGTGTTCGACTCGCCGTTTCGCAAATGCCCTTATCCCTCAATAGCTCTTAAGTTCTTATGTCTAGTTCCTCTTGGCCTTCGTAGACCACCACGCCCATCGCCCCCGGGCCCAGATGGGTCCCCAAAACCGGTCCGTATTTTCCTATGAAAATGCGGCCCATAGGATAGACGGCATCGACACGCCGGGCCAGGCTGTGGGCCTCATTAGGCGTAGTGCTGTGCAGTATGGCGATCTTCTCGATATGAGGGAAATCCGCCACGAATTCGTATAGCCTCTCCATGGCTTTGGCTCGAGTGCGCACCTTCTCGTACAAGGTGATCTCGCCCCGATCCAAACGAAAGAGTGGTTTCACGTTCAACATGGTGCCCAGGATGGCCTGGGCCTTGCCGATCCGCCCACCTCGCAAGAGGTATTCCAGGCTATCGACAAAGAAAAGGACATGCGTTTGAAGCACCATCCCTCGAGCCAACCTGGCCACTGCCTCCAGTGGTTGGCCTTCTCGGGCGGCTCGGGCAGCCTCGGTGACGATGAATCCCAGGCCCAGGGAGGTTAACGTGGAGTCGATGACAACTATCTCACAACGGTCTCGGAGGGCATCCCCTGCTCCCCGAGCGGCCGCGTAGGTGCCGCTGAGCTTGCTGGACAGGTGAATCGAGAGGATAGAATCCGTTAGCTGCGCCAATCGGGCGTATGCCTTTTGAAAGTCCTCCGGGCTCGGCGGCGATGTATGCGGTGGAGCGCCGCCCTCGGCGAGCCTGGTGAAGAACTGGTCCTCGTCGATGTCCTGCCGCTCGCGGTAGGTCTCATTCCCAAAATGAACGTTCAGAGGAACCACCGTGATATCCAGCTCTTTCGTTATGGAAAACGGCAGGTCTGCCGTGCTATCGGTGACGATCTTAACCTGGGCCATGGTGCAAGTTCATGTCCTATTCCGCCGAGATGATATAGTCGTAGTGAGGCTGTCCACCCTGAACCAACTCAACGGCCTGTCCGGGATAGCACTCCCTGATCAGATCGGCCATCTGTTGCGCCTGTAAGGGTTCCACGCCGTTCCCATGGTAGACCGTGATGAGCTCCTTCTCCTGGGCTTCCATTTTCTTCAGAGCCTCTCGTATCACTTGCAGAACGTCCTGGCCGGTGGCTGCCAGCTCCCCGTTCACCAGGCCGATATAGGAGCCGTTTTGAATGTTCAACCCATTTACCAGGGCGGCCCTTACCGCAGTGGTGATCTCGGCCGTCTGGACCGCGTTAGCCGCCCGTGTCATGGCCTGGCAATTGATGTCCAGATCGGCGCCGGCGTTGAGAGCTAACAGGGCAGCGATGCCTTGAGGCACGGTTTTGGTGGACACTACCACCACCTGTTTTTTTGACAGCCCCACCGCCTGCTGCGCCGCCAACACGATATTGGCATTGTTGGGCAACACAATGACCCTGCTGCCATTCACTCTCTCGATGGCTTGAAGTATCTCCTGGGTGCTGGGGTTCATGGTCTGGCCGCCGGGGACCACCGCGCTCGCCCCCAGGCTCTCGAAAACCTTCACGAGTCCCTCGCCCGAGGCCACCACCACCGTGCTGGTATCGCTCGGCCTCCCACCCGACCACAGGCTTTCCGCTGCCAAAGCCTGAGCTGCCAGGAATTGCCGATACTGCTCTTGCATGTCTTCTACTGTTATCTGGCTGAGGGCGCCCTGACGCGCGCCATAGCTCAGGGCCTCGCCGGGATCGGACACGTGAACGTGAACCTTGACGTTATGCCTGTCTCCCACCACCAGTGCCGACTCCCCCATTTCGGCGATCCTGGCCCGGATGGTTTCCAGGTCCAGATCGTTTCCCTGGATGACGTATTGGACGTCGTAGCCATATCCCTGCTCAGGAGGTGTTAGGGCGGCGATGGCTGCTGCTTCCCTGGGCGCCTCCAGGGTCTCCCCATGGAGACAGCGCACCACCCCTTCCATGATCCGGTATAAGCCCTGGCCGCCGGCGTCCACCACACCGGCCTGGCGTAGAACAGGAAGGAGCGAGGGGGTCCGCTCCACTGACTCCCGAGCCGCCGGGAGCACCCTTTCCAGGACGTCCCGCAGGTCATCGGTCCCGCCGGCGGCAACGATGGCCGCCTCCGCCGACTCGCGGATCACCGTGAGCATCGTGCCCTCTACCGGTTTGATCACACCCTTGTACGCGGTGGCTGAGGCCTCCCGCAGGGCCCGGGCCAGGTCCACAGCATTGAAAGTGGCCTGCTTGTCCAGGCTGCGGGCGAAACCGCGCAGGATCTGGGAGAGGATCACGCCGGAGTTACCCCGGGCTCCCATCAAAGCGCCGTGGGACGCCGCGTGGGCTACGCCCGCCGCCGACAAGTCCGAACATTTAGCAACTTCCGCGGTCGCCGCCTGCATGGTCAGGCACATGTTGGTTCCCGTGTCACCATCGGGCACCGGGTAGACATTCAACAGGTTTATCTCCGTTGTGTGCTGTTCCAGCCAGGCCGTGCTGGCCACCAACAATTCCGCCAGGGTACGCCCATCGCACTCCAAGCAGTGTCTCTCACTCGCCAAATCATCCTCCATGAGCAGGAGCAGGGTCACCGAAGGCGGCCGGACCTTAGTCCACGTTGCTCACCCTTAGACCCTGAACGTTGACGTTCACCTGAACCACCGGAGTGCCCAGCGATCTCTCCAGTGCGAACTTAACGTTGCGCATGATGTTGTGGGCCACCTCGGATATGCGGGTGCCATACTCGATGACCACGTAGAGATCGATGACTATCTGGTCGCCGGCCAACCTGACCTCCACGCCGCGGCGGTGACTCTCCTGTTGCAAGATCTCCGCCAGCCCGGCAGTCAGGGTTTTCGCCGACATTCCCACCACGCCATAGCACTCCACTACCGTCCGGCTGGCCACGGCAGCAATGGCGGCAGGCGAGACCTCGATCCGGCCCTTAGGGCTCTCTTCTTCCATTTTCACTTTACCTCACAGCCCGGATTAGAGCCTTGAAAAAGTTACTGCTGCAAATCCCTCTTGCCAAAGGCACGGGTTTATGATAATATGACGCGACGCAATTCAGTCTGCAGGGTATGATCTGGTGAAAGGAGCAGGGAAACGAAATGGCCGGTAAATGCGATATCTGCGGGAAGTCTCCGCAGTTCGGGCACAACGTAAGTCATTCCAAAAGGCGCACCAACCGTCTCTGGATGCCGAATATCCAAAAGGCTACTATTTACGTGAACGGCGTTCCGGTGCGACTAAACGTCTGCACCCGCTGTTTGCGCTCTCAGCAGAAGTCCTTATCCGCCGCCTCACCCGCAAGATGACGGAGCTCACAACGTCCACCAGGCCAGAGCACCCCTCCTAACGACCACCGCTTGAACAAAAAAGCTCATCTGTATCTGTCCGTATCCTTATGCGAGCCTGAGTTCCACCAGCCAAGCGGCAACGATTATATCTTATCGCCCAGACGATGTCCAGCGTGCTTGCCGATCCCCGGCAACGGCTTGCTACCCAGAAATGACAGTCGTTCGCCTCAAAGCCTACGCCGGCACGTATCGAGCCCGGAGCTGGCCGCAGGCGGCCTGGATCTCGACTCCCCGTTCTAGGCGCAAGGTGGTCGCCACACCGTGGCGGCGGACCTCCTCCTGAAATGCCAGTACGTCCTGCCGGCCGGGACGGCGATAGGTGCTTCCCGGGACAGGGTTCACCGGTATCAGGTTCACGTGGCAGAGCATCCCCTGCAGCAACTCCCCCAGCCTCTGGGCGTGGCCCAGAGAGGCGTTCAGGCCGGCGATCAGGATGTACTCGAAGCTGACCCGGCGGCCAGTGACTGCGCTATATTCGGCGCAGGCCGGTAGCAATTGCTCCAGGGGATACCGCCGGTTGACCGGCATAAGGGAAGCCCTGGTGCTATTATCCGGGGCATGTAACGACACCGCCAGGCCCACCTGAAGCCTTTCCCGAGCCAGTTTGGCAATGGCGGGGACCAGGCCAACGGTGGAGATGGTCATATGGCGCGCTCCCAGGCCGAAGCCCTCGGCATCGTTGAGGCGTTCCACCGCCTCCCAGGTATTATCGTAGTTGGCCAGAGGCTCCCCCATCCCAGCGAAGATGACATTGGTGATGGTTCGCCCCTGAAGTGCCATCTCCCGGGCGAAGTGGAGCACCTGCTCCACGATCTCACCCGCAGACAAATGGCGGATGAACCCCATTTGCCCGGTGGCACAAAAGGCACAGCCCATGGCACAGCCAACCTGGGTGGAGGCGCAGACCGTAGCCCTCCCCTTACGATCCCCTCTCCCGGCGTAGAGCATGAGCACCGACTCAATGGTCTCCCCGCCTCTCAACAAGAACAGCACCTTTTCGGTCAGGCCGTCGGCGGAGACGAGTTCTTGCCTGGGGAGGAGTGTGCGAATCTGAAACCGCTCGCCCAGGCGCTTTCGCAGAGGCTCCGGCAGGGCGGTCAAGCCTTCGAAATCAGTGGCCAAGGAGCGGTAGACCGCGGCGTAGACCTGCCTGGCGCGGTATGGCGCTTCGCCCATGGCAACGAGCTGTTCGATTATCTGGTTGAGGTCCAAGTCCGTCAGGTGAACCTTTTCCGATAGTCCCACTGTCTCACGCAACCAAAAAGCCAGACCGCCTGATGTCCTGCCTGATGTCCCGGAGTTCAACTCCGGGACATCATAGACATCATGGTCTGGCTTCCTTTTACTACCCGCGAGCGATTAGTCGTCGCGCCGCCCCATGCCCAGGGCCAGGAAAACGTAATACAAGAGATTCCCCAGGGCCTGGGCCATGGCCGCCACGTAGGTCAAAGCCGCCGCGTCCAGCACCGCCTTGGCGCCCGCCAGATCCGCGGTGCCGACCAGGCCGTTATTCCGCAACAAAGCCAGCGCCCGGCCGGAGGCGTTCAACTCTACCGGCAGCGTTACCACCGTGAAAACGAAGCCCAACGAAAACAGCCCCACGCCGGCCCAGACCAGGCCGGTGAACTGCAGGAAAATCCCGGCCAGGAAGAAGATGTAGCCCAAGGTGGTGCCCAGGTTCACGATGGGCACCAGGCCCGTGCGCACCTGCATCGGCAAAAATGCCCGCTGATCCTGAACCGCGTGCCCGACCTCGTGGGCCACGATGCCCAGGGAGGCCACCGAGGCGCCATAGGCCACACCGGAAGAGAGGCGCAATACCTTTTGAGACGGATCGTAGTGATCCGAGAGCTCGCCGGGTGCGCCCTCGATCCCCACGTAGCCCAGTCCACTGGCATCCAAAAGCCTCCTGGCGGCCTGAGCGCCGGTGATGCCGGTCATATTTGGGATCTTCAGGAATTTGCTATAGGTGGACTGCACCTTGAACTGCGCGTAGAGCACCAAGAGCAAGGGCGGCAGCGCAAAGAAAAAGTATATCGGATCCAGGTAAAACAAACTCGCTCACCTCCTGAGTGGTCAAATTCTTTACCAGTAAAGAATATAGCACAAATCCCTGGGCGAGTCAACACTACTAGAGATGCGGCCGAGAACCACGCCGCGGAGCTCGCAAAGATCTTTCTTTTTGGCTCCTGCTCAGAAACTCCACTGTCATTGCGAGCGGAGCGAAGCAATCTCCAATTCGCTCGATGGGGATTGCTTCGTCGCTTCGGCTCCTCGCAATGACACCTTTATCTCTGCGCTCGTCCCGGAGTTGCACTCCGGGACACAGGCAGCGGGCTCTGCGGTAAAAACGGCTTCTCGGCTGCGCTTCTAGTGGCCTAAGACCGAGCCAACCAGGCCCCTCTGCCCGCGAGCGAACTCCGGCCCAGATAGGGCCTTTTTGCCTGCCAACTGCACCTGCTTTAGGATCACCGCGCCCTCTCCGCAGACCACGCCGACCTGGCCGCCCAAGAGAAACACCATTCCGGGCTCGCCGCCCCCTCGCCACTCGGGAACAGCCTGCACCGAACTCACCTTCAGTGTTCTGCCCTGCCAGATGGTATAAGTCCCGGGCCAGGGGTGATAAGCGCGGCAGCGGCGCTCGACGTCCACGGCGTCCCCTCGCCAGTCGATCCT
>JBFMCB010000041.1:0-19866 GCA_040754915.1 Chloroflexota bacterium
GGCAACCACGGATTCCGGTGTCCCCCAAAAAGTGGACGCCATGCCACCGGAACAGGTGGTCGGCATGGCCCGGAATGGGTGGACGGCATCCATCGGAATCGCTGGTCGGCATGGGCCGGATTATGCATTTGGGAACATGTAAAAATGAAGCGCAAGCCCAAATGCCATCAAAAGTATTTTCTGGAAAACCAAGATTTCTCATATCCATTTGAACAAATTTGGCATTGGGCACATTTTGAGAAGCCATTTTCACGAAATTTGAAGTTAAATCAGCTCCTGTAACTTTTAAACCATGTTCAGAAAAATACTTCGCGTCTCTGCCCGGACCACAACCAATATCCAAAATTTTTTGCCCTTTCAAATTTTGAATGAAAAAATCTGCAATGTTCTTAACCTCATTTATATCAAAATGAGTCTTGTAATAATCTTCCGCAGTTTCCTCATAAGTCTTTATTGTTTTTGCGACTGCATTATTATCTGTCATAATCATTGAATATTTGAAGCCAGAAACTATCGGCCATGAGCTATCAGCTATCAGCCGTCGGAGCATGGCTCCCACTATCGCATGGACCGCCGCACGACGAAGGCGATCAACCCAATAGCGGCCAGCCCGATCAGGACGGTGAGAATCGTCACGCCGAATTCGGCGGTACCCGGTTCCTGGAACAGCAGGAGAACCGCGGCAGTGCCGGTGACGAAGATAGCGATCCGAAAGGCGGCCTTGCCAGTCTGAGGGTCCATCTAACTGGCCATTCCCGGGGCTGCCAAATGGCACGCGACGTAGCGATTATCGCCGATCTGGGCCAGCTCCGGCGCCTGCCGTTCGCATAGGCCCTCCCTGAACTGGGGACAGCGGGGGTGGAAGGCGCAGCCGGAAGGGAGGTCAAGCAGGCTCGGTACATCCAGGCTGCGCAGTACCACCCGCTTTTTGGTCCGGGTCAGCTCTGGATCGGCTTCCGGGAGCGCCGAGAGGAGGGCTCGGCTGTAGGGGTGTGAGGGATCGTTGATCAGCCGAGGCGTGGCGGCGACCTCGACGATGCAGCCCAGGTACATCACCGCAATCCGGCCTTCCCAGGCGAAATACTTGGCCAGGGCCAGGTCGTGGGTGATGAACAGGAAGGTGACCCCCAACTGATCCTTGAGCCGCGAGAGCATGTTCAACAGGCTCACGCGGATGGAGACATCCACCATGGAGACCGCCTCGTCGGCGACGATGAAACGGGGATTGACGGTGAGGGCCCGGGCCACGGAGATGCGCTGCCGCTGCCCCCCGCTCAACTGATGAGGGTACTTGTCCAGGAACTCCTCCGGCGGCGTCAGGTCCACGATCTGAAGCAGCTCCCTGATCTTGCCCAGGGCCTCTTGCTGGGTGGCCGCCAGCCCGTGGCGGAGCAGAGGGGCACTCAGGATCTTGTAAATCGAGTGAACGGGGTTGAGAGAGGCATAGGGGTCCTGGTGGACGATCTGCACCGCCTTGCGGTACTGCCTGAACCCTTTGTCATCCATGGTCCAGATGTCCCGCCCCTCGAAGAGGATGCGCCCGGCAGTGGGCTTGAGGAGGCCGGCGACGATCCGCCCCGTCGTGGTCTTTCCGCAGCCGCTCTCCCCCACCAGGCAGAGGATCTCTCCTCTCTCAATGGCCAGGGAGACATCATTGACCGCTCGGACCCGTTGATTCCCCACCGGGAAGGTCCGGCTGACGCGATCGATCTCCATCAGCTTTTCCGTCATGCCCCCTCCCTCACCTCTAGCTCCTGCTGAACCCGCTGCCAATGAAAACAGGCGGCGGCATGCCCCCGGCCAACCTGGGCCAGCTCCGGCTCCTCCTCCCGGCATCTGCCGTCGGCATAGGGACAGCGGGGATGAAACTTGCAGCCGGAGGGTAAATTCACCAGGTCCGGCGGGCAGCCCGGGATGGAAGCCAGGTCCCGCATCTGGCCGGTGACAGTGGGGACCGCCCTGATCAGCCCCAGGGTGTAAGGGTGCCGCGGGCGGTAGAAGGTCTCGTACACGTCCCCGACCTCGACGATGGCACCGGCGTACATGGTGGCGACCCGGTCGGCGAGCTCCGCCGCCAGGCTCAAATCATGCGAGATAAGGATCAGCGAAAACTCCAACTCCTTCCGCAGCCGCCTGAGGACGTCGATGATCGCCCGCTGGGTCAGGACGTCTAGAGCGGTGGTCGGCTCATCGAGAATGAGGACCTGGGGGTCCAATAACAGGCTCATGGCCAGCAGGACCCGCTGGCGCATCCCGCCGCTCAGCTCATGGGGATAAGAGCGCAGCACGCGCTCGGGGTCGAGCTGCACCAGCCGCAGCAGGTCCAGGGCTCGCCGGCGCGTCTGGTGCGCATAGGCCTGGCGGTGCGCGCTGGCCGTATCGTAGACCTGGTTCCAGACCTTGAGCACCGGGTTGAGGGCGTTCAGGGCAGATTGAAAGACCATGGCGCACTCTTTCCAGCGAAACTGCCGCAGATCCTCCGACCCTAAAGACAGAACGTCGTACTCCTGGCCGTCTCGTCGGTAGATCACGCGTCCCGCCCGGATCCGGGCCGACCGGGGGATCAGCCGGATCAGGGAGAGCCCCAGGGTGGTCTTCCCCGAGCCGCTCTCGCCGATGAGGGCCAGGGCCTCTCCCCGGTAGAGGTCAAGGGTCACGCCGCGCACCGCCTTAACCGTCCCTCGCCGCGTGCGATATTCCACCCACAGGTCCTGAACCGAAAGAGTCGTGTCAGCCCGGCTAGGGGGGCGAAGCCCCTTTAACATGTTGAAACTCCGTTTACCGCTGAGAACGCAGGGCTCGCAGAGATCTCTATAATTTCTCTGCGTTCTCCGCGCCCTCTGCGGTAAAACACCCTTGGTTACTGTGCCAGGTCTGCGCTAGCTGCTAGGCCACCCAGAACATGCTCGTTCACACTATTCGCCCGCCCTCAGTCTAGGATTGAAGACCTCCTCCAGTGAGCGGGTCATGGAGACCAGCACAAGCTGGAAGATGGCGATGGCCGTGACCGGCGCCATGATGTAGTAGATGCTATCCTTAAAAAAGATGGCCCCTCGCGTCCAGGCCAGATTGATCATCAGGCCCCAGTTGTTGCCGGAGAAGGGCACCAGTCCCAGGAAGAACATGCCCACCTGAGCGTAAATGGCCGCCGTCATGGCGAAGATCATGCTGATGGCGATATAGCTCATCATGTTGGGCAGTATCTCCGAGAAAACGATGTGCCGCGTCCCCAGGTCCAAGGCCACGGCCGCCTCCACGTAGTCCCGTTCCTTGAGCGAAAGCACCTGGGAGCGCACCGCCCGCAGCAGGCTGGGCCAGGCCAAGAGGGCGATGATCAAGGCGAGCATCCACACGGTGTTGAGGCGGATGAAGCCGGCCAGAACGACCAGGAGTGGGAAATGGGGGATGGTCAGCACGATATCGGTAAGACCCATCACCGCCGAGTCAAAGGCGCCGCCCACGACGGCGCTCAAGGAGCCCAGGGAAACGGCGATGAAGGTCGAGATCAGGCCGGCGAGAAAGGCCACGGTGAGGAGATCGTTCCCGCCGTGGACGATCTGGGACCAAATGTCCCGTCCCTGGTGGTCCGTGCCCAGGGGATGTCCAAAGGAGGGGGGCTGATAGATCTGGGCCACCTTGGTCTCCGTGTCCAGGGGGATCAGCGAGGGCCCGACGAAGGCCAAGAGAATGAAGAAGACCACCCCCAGGAAACCCAGGAAGCCAATGCGGTTGCGGGTCAGGAGCCTCAGGGATGTCAGGCTCTCTTTCAGAAGATCCCTGGTCGTGGCGGCCACGCTCTCCATTGGTCTATTCCCCTCCAGTGATGCGGATGCGGGGGTCCAGCCGGCTATAAAGGAGGTCGGCCAGAAGATTGGCCAGGACGACGGCGGTGGCGATCACTAGAAAAACCCCCTGCATGACCGGATAGTCTCTGGCATTGATGCTGTTGACAAGGAGTAAGCCCACGCCCTGGTAGACGAAGATGCTCTCGATGAGCACCGAGCCACCCACGATGAAGCCGACGCTGATGGTGAGTTGAGTAAACAGCGGAAGGGCGGCGTTACGGCCCACATAGGCGGTGGTAATCCGTCGATCCGACAACCCTCTGGCCCTGGCCACCGTGACATAGTCCTCCTCCAGAGTGCTAATAGTGCTGCTTTTCATCAGGAGCATCCAGCCACCGATGGTAGTCAGCACGTAGGTGGCGATGGGCAAAGCGGCGTGAAAGAAGATGTCGCCAATGAAGTGCAAGCTCAATCCCGGTTGAATGCCCGGCGACATCGAGCCCCGCATGGCGGTGATGGGGAGCAGTTTCCATTGGACGCCCAGGAAGACCACCAGCATCATCGCCACCAGATAGTTGGGCACCGAACTCATGATCGAGGCGAAGATCGAGAGGGCATGGTCCAGGGGGGATTCGCGCCAGTAGGCCATGAGCATTCCCAGGACAACACCCAGGGTGAAACTGATCAGGAGCGATACGCCCACGCTGAAGATCGTCCAGGGAAGGAACTTGACGATGATGCTCGCGGCGGGCGTTCCCTTGGAACGATAGGAGGTGCCCAGGTTCCCGTGGAGAAGGTTACCCAGGTAGTCAAAGTACTGCTGGTACATCGGAGCGTTCAGGTCGATGGCCAGCAGTGCCGCGGCCTGGTTCCTGGCCTCATCGTAGGCCATGCCGTACTGGGCGATCATCTCCTGGATGTAAACGTCGACGGGGTTTGCCGGCATTAGCCGGATGATGAAGAAAGTCAGGGAGGTGACGAAGAAGATAGTGAAGGCCGCCTTAAGCACCTTGCGGAATAGGTAGTTGGAAACAACCGAGTTGATGAGCCTGGCGACATCTCGAGTAGCAGCCATGGCCCTGGGGGATCGTGGCGACATAGTGGACATATTCAGGGCCCATGCCTCCCGAACGTTATATCGCGAACATCGTCCAAGGATACGGGCGGTACGTCTGCCTCGCCCGCCACGTCTCTACCGACAAAAAACCTAGGTACTGGCGAGATGTAGGGCGGCAATCATACACCATAACCCAAAACAGTCTATCCCAAGCCCGCTCAAAAGTCAAGGTAATCGCAGACGCCACCCTCACTATGAGCAAAAGGAAGGGTTCTGATGTGCCAGGAGTTGAACTCCTGGCACATCAGAAGGGACGCGAGAACTGGAGTGCAGCCTTAAGGCTGCAGTCCCAGCCCACAGTAGGGCAAACCCGCCTCCGGCGGCCTGATGTCCTCCTGATATCCCGGAGTTCAACTCCGGGACATCAGGATACAAGTTCGGGCGTCCGTAGGACAAGTTGCCAACTTGTCCCACAGGGAACATTGATCTTCCTTCAACATCCGCAGCAAAAGGGGGCCTTGCCCCCTAACCCCCCCAAGCCATGCCTAACCTTTCAGCGCCCCGATGCGGATGCCCGCCATGAAATAGCGCTGGAAGGCAAAGAAAAAGATGATCATGGGGATGGCCGCCATGGCCGCGCCAGCCATCAGCAGGCCATAGTTGGTGCCGAACTCGCTGCGGTACACGAAGCTCAGACCCACCTGGAGGGTGTAATACTCCTGCTTCTGTAGCACCACCAGCGGCCACAGGAAGGCATTCCAGTAACGCTGGAAGGCAAATATGGCGTTGACGGCCAGGGCCGGCGCGGATAGAGGCAGGATGATCCGGGTGAAGATGCCCAGCTCTGAGGCCCCATCGATGCGGGCCGCCTCCTCCAGCTCTGAAGGTAGGGTCTGGATGAACTGCTTCATGAGAAAGATGCCGATGACATCGGCCAGGCCGGGGAGGATCACCGCCCCGTAGTTGGAGGCGGCCTCCATGACCATCGCATGCTGGGGCCACCCCGCCGTGATCTCGGTGAGCACTTGACGCATGTCGCTGATCATGATGTACAGGGGCACCAGGGTCACCTGGCCGGGGATCATCAGCGCGGCGATGACCAGCCAGAAGAGGATCCGGCTTCCCGGGAACCGGCGTTTGGCGAAGGCATAGCCGCTCATGGCATCGAAGAGCACGTGTAGCCCCATGGTCACCAGGGCGATGAACAGGGTGTTAGCGCCCCAGCGCCAGATGTTGGGCGCCGCCTTCACCACCAGGGAGAAGTTCTCCAGGCTGGGGTTCTTGGGGATGAGCTCCGGCGGGAGTTTGATCACCTCGCTGCCCGGCGTGAAGGCGGTGTTGAACATCCAGTACAGCGGGAACAGGCTGACGATGGCGCCCAGGGTCAGCAAGCCGTAAATGAAGGCTTTCAGGGCCAGCCCCGAGGTCAAGCGTTGCCGCGCCGTCCGGCGCCGACTCAAAGCCGCAAGCATAGGCTCTTCCGCATCAGTACTCGACCTCTGTGCTCAGGAGCTTAAACTGCACGGTGGAGAACGCAGCGATGATGACGAAGAGCACCAGGGCCTCCGCCGAGGCTTTGCCAAAGTTGAAGTCGCTGAAGGCGGTGGCGTAGATGAGCTGAACGATGGTGGTCGTGGCGTTAATGGGCCCGCCGCCGGTCATGATGAACACGCGATCGAAGACCTGGAAGGCGGCGATGGTGTAGATGACCGTAAGGTAGAGGGTGGTGGGTTGGAGAAGCGGAATCGTGATGTGCAACCACTTGCGCACCGCGCTGGCCCCCTCTACCTCAGCGGCCTCGTAGAGTTCGCGGGGGATGGAGCCGATGGCCGCTGAGTAGAGCACCACGCCGCTGCCGGGGACGAGGAGGATGGTGCTGAGGATCACGCTCCACAAGGCGATCTTGGGGTCCACCAGCCAGCGCAGCGGCCCCACGTGGGCCAGCCCGAGCAGCCAGTTGAAAAACCCGTAGTCGGGGTTGAAGATCCAGATCCAGACCAGGGAGATGATGACGATGGAGGTCACATAGGGCAGGTAGAAGGCACCGCGGAAAAGGGACTGGACGCGATTGTCCAGCGGCTGGAGCAGGCCGGCCACCACCAGGGCGGCCACGATCCAGACCACAACCACCACCACCGCATACAAGATCGTGTGTTCCATGGTCTCCCAGAATAGCTTTGAGCTCAGGCCGAAGAAGATGTCCTGGAAGTTCCTAAGCCCTACCCATTTGCTGCCCTTAAGGGCCCATTCCTGAAAAGCCAAAAGGAAAGCACGGAACACAGGATAGAGCAGGAAGATAAAGAAGAAAAACATGCTGGGAGCGATGAAGAAATAGCTCCACTTGTAGCGGTTCCACGCCGAAACCAGAAACCCTAAGGGGCCTCCAAAAATGGGGGCGGCTTGAGGAGCTTTGGTCATATAGTCGGCCTTTCTCTCAACGGTGAGCGGTGGCCCTGAACGACACTCCAAGGGGCCTCCGGCCCCGCTGGGACCCCAGAGATGCCAAATTGGGATGGGCAGCGGTCCTGGCGCCGCCCATCCCAAATTTCGTTACTAGTAAAGAAAGCCGAGCCCGTCTACTTGTTGATCTCGTCCAGGGCCTTCTGGTAGGGCACGGCGATCTCGTCCATGGCTGCCTTGGCCGACTTCTGGCCCAGGATCACCGACTGCAGGGCCGCCACGAACTGGGTGTTCTGGATTTCGTTGGGCACTTCCGTCGGCGGCTCGTAGACACCATACTGCACCGCCTTGGCCACCAGCGAGAAGTAGGGGTCTTGGTCCAGGTTCTTGTTGGACCGGCGCAGCCCGGGGGCGAGCTGGAAGCCCGGGATGTCGATGCCGATCTGGCTGCCGGTGAGGTACTTGGCCAGGGCGTGGGCCGCGGCCATCTTGTCTTTGTCTGGCACGTCCACCACGGCATAGAGGCCAAAGGCGCCGTTGGTTACGGGCTTGCCCAGCTTGCCCGTCGGGATGGGCAGCACGGCCAGAGGGAACTTGTCATTGACCAGGGTGCGAATGAAGCCCGGTGTGCTGATGTCCATGGCCACCGTCTTCGTCTTCTGGAACTGGCTCTGCACCGTTGCCTGGTCGGCCACGCCGAAGTCTGGCGGCCCCACCTTGTACTTCAGGTTGAGGTCGGCGAACTTCTCCAGAGCGGAGATGAACTCCGGCTGGTTGGCGGTGAACTTCTTGCCGTCAGGGCTGAGGATGCGGCCACCGTCGATGTACAGCATGGGCCAGTACTCCACCGCGCCGGCCTTGGCCGAGGCGGTCACACCGTAGACCTTGGTGCCGTCAGCGCGAGTGAAGGTCAGCTTCCGAGCGGTCTCCACGAACTGCTCATAGGTCCAGTCGCCTTTAGGCAACTCGACGCCGCGCTCCTTGAAGATGTCGGTGTTGGCCAGGATAGTGATAGCGGTCACCCACAGGGGCCAGGCATAGACCTTGCCTTTGTAGCTGGCGATGTCAAAGGCGCTCTGGTAGAAGTCGGCTTTGTCCTCAGCGGTCAAGTAAGGCGTGATCTCCGACAGAATGCCCTGCTTGGCATAGCGAGGCAGATTGGGGCTGGTGACTCGGAAGATGTTGATGTTAGCCTTGGCCGCCAGGGCCGCCTCCAGCTTCGTGTCGCCCTCGGCGGTCCAGGGGATGCCCACGATCTCCACCTTAACGTTCGGGTTGGCCTTCTGGAACAGCTCAATTGCCTTGGCGGTGGTCACTGAACCGGCATCGGTGCCACCAGCCACGTAGCCGCGCTGGTAGAACACGATGGTGGTCACCTTGGGCGTCGCCGTAGGCGGAGGGGTGGTAGGGGCAGCGGTGGCCTTGGGCGGCGTGGTGGGCACCGGCGTGGGACCGCAGCCGATCGCCAAGGTGGCGAGGATGACCATCAAGAGCACGAGGGTAAAGAACTTCTTCATGTGAATACCTCCCTTTTGGCAATACCGGTTACCGTGGTGCATTATCATAACCAGCCGAAACAGAACAAAAAGAAGCCTTAGCACTCACCTCCTTTGTCGGGTAGGGGTATCGAATTCAAGGCCCTCCGGTGTCAGGGTTGGACAACGAAGGGATTGGAGCCTCGCGACCGGATGGAGACGTGTGGATCCGGCCGGCAACTATTGCGCCGGCCGCATTATATGGGAACGCCCAATGAATGTCAAGAAAAGCGCGGTGAGCCGGCAGATCCGGGATCACCAAGGGGTCAGAGGCGACTTGGGGTGTCGTCCACCTCTCCCCAGAGATCGTACTCGATGGCCTTCGTGATCAGCACCGGCACGATCTCCCCCACCCTGGCGCGGCCCGTGACGAATACCAGGCCATCCACTTCGGGGGCATCGCGGAAGGAACGGCCCACCAAAAGCGGCGGACTGTGATCGGAACCCGACCGCTTCCTTCTAGGCTTCTGCTCACCTTCGACCAGCACCTCGAGCCTTTTCCCCACCCATTTACGATTGTTCTCCAGGGAGATCCGCTGCTGCAAGACCATGGCGCGGTGGCGGCGCTCCTCTTTCACTCGCCCAGGGACCTGTCCCGGCAGGGCCGCCGCCGGAGTGACCTCCTCTTGGGAATAGGTGAAGATGCCAACCCGATCGAAACGCATCTCTTCGATAAAGTCCAGGAGTGTCTGAAATTCCTCCTCCGTCTCCCCGGGGTAGCCCACGATGAACGAAGTCCGCAGGGCAATGTCCGGCATGGCCTCCCGCAAGTCGGAAATCAGCCTCCTGATCCTTCCCACATTGTGGGGCCGGGCCATACGTTTAAGGGTATCAGGGTGAGCGTGCTGCAGCGGCAAGTCCAGATAGTGGCAAACCGGCCGATGTCTGGCCATCGTTTCAATGAGGCCAGGCGTGATGTGTTGTGGGTAGGTATACATGAGACGCAGCCAGGGGAGCCCCGGCACGCTGTGAACTAGACGCACTATGAGCTCGGCCAGCCCGTCTTTCTCTCCCCGATCGCTGCCGTAGGCCGTTGTGTCCTGGGCGATCAGGACGATCTCCTTCACTCCACCGGCAACCAATTGGCAGGCATCCCGGAGCACCTCTTCCCGGGGCTTACTCCAATAGGGTCCCTTGATCTGGGGGATCACACAGAAGGCGCAAGGGGCATTACAGCCGTCGGAGATCTTCAGGTAGGCTGAAGGGGTTAACGGATAGGGGCCAGGGGCCAGCGGCTCTTTGGCCCCTAACCCATAGCCTTTGACGCTCAAAAAGTCAACGATTTCCGGCCAATGTCGGGTGCCGATTACTCCATCGATCTCCGGGATTTCACGCTGAAGATCTGCCTCATAGCGCTGGGCCAGACAGCCCGCGGCGATCAGGGCCTGGCCGGGGCGTTTGAGCAGTGCCGCCTGAACCAGGGCATCGATGGACTCCTCCTTGGCCACGTCAACGAATCCGCAGGTATTGAGGATGATCACGTCAGCAGCCTCGGGCTTCGGGGCCTGCTCGTACCCTGCCTCCAGAAGAAGCCGCTGCATCCCCTCTGAATCCGCCACATTCTTCGGACAGCCCAGCGTTGAGATGTGAAATCGCATACCTCTACGTTCCCAGGGCCTTCTCTTTTCCGCATCCTGCTGCTAGTTGGACCAGTTCTCCCTGCAATGACCATGGGCTGGTCCTGGTAATTTTCACTGTCACCAGCCTCCCGGCCCAATCCCCTTCGTCTTGGAAGAAAACGATCTTGTCCGTCCTGGTACGGCCGGTCCACTTCCCCTTGGCCTGACGTTCCACCAGCACCTCGACCTCCTGGCCCGACAACCGGGAGTTGATCTCCGTGGCGATGGCGGTTTGCAGCTCCTCCACCAGCGCCAACCGCCGTTTCTTCTCCTCCGAGGGCACGTCGTCCGGCATCCTCGCCGCCCTGGTGCCCGGGCGAGGTGAATAGGCGGCCACGTGGACCAGGTCGAACCGAATTTCCTGAAGCAGGGCGAACGAGCGGTGGAACTGAGCCTCCGTCTCCCCGGGGAACCCCACGATGAGATCAGTGGTCACGGAAACGCCAGGCACACACTCTCGGACCTTGTCCACCAGCTTTCGATATTCGTCCACCGTGTAACCCCGGCCCATGGCTCGCAAAATAGCATCGTCTCCCGATTGCACCGGGAGGTTGATGCTCTCACACACCTTGGACAGGGAAGACATGGCAGCGATGAGCTTATCGCTTATGTCCTTGGGATGAGACGTGAGGAAACGAATCCGCCAGAGCCCTGGGATATGGTGCAAGGCAGATAATAGATCAGCCAGGTCTGGCCTGTCCGGCAGGTCATGGCCATAGGAGTCCACGTTCTGCCCCAGGAGGGTCACCTCCCGCACGCCCCGCCGCGTCCAGTTTTCCACCTCACACACGATCTCCAGCAGGGGCCGGCTCACCTCGCGACCCCGGCGAAACGGCACAATACAATAGCTGCAGAAGTTGTCGCAGCCGTAGATGATCGGGATGTATTTAACGGGGCCCGCCGTGGCCCCGCCCTTGACCACCGACTCCGTCGGCTCCTGCAGGCTGTGCTCGGGGTCCGTGGCTTCCGCTCTTAACAAAAGGGGGCTTCGCCCCCCTAACCCCCCAGCCGCTTCTTCTCCGAGCAAAAGGGGGCTTCGCCCCCCTAACCCACCGGTCGCAAAGGTTGCTCCAATTTGGCTCAATCCGGGTTCGATCGGTCGGAGGCCCTGGCGCTCCTCCACCATCTCTAAGAAGGATGCCGGTTTCAAGACGTTGAAAAACGCGGCCACGTGGGGATAGCGGCCCCTCAGCTCGCGGGGATCACCGCCCACCATGCAGCCCATGAGCGCGATCAACGTATCGGGACGCCGTCTCTTCAGGCTCTTCAAGGAGCCGAGCTTGCCGTGCACCCTTTCCTCCGCGCTCTGTCGGACGCTGCACGAGTTCAATACCACCACATCTGCCACCTCCAGGGACGGCGCGGGCACGAGCCCTCTTTCCTCCAGGAGGCTCGCCAGCCTCTCCGAGTCGGCCTTGTTCATCTGGCAGCCGATGGTCCAGATATGGTAAGTACGCACAATCCTCGCTCCCATTCTTACTAGTAGAGAGAAACCTTGACAGTATACCAAAGGCCCGGAAAAGCCGTCAAGGCTTACAACCTGATTGACCAGGGCTGTTACAAAGTCGCGTCCACCCTCACCCCAACCCTCTCCCTCGCAGGGAGAGGGAGCGTTTTCCCTCGCCCCTGTGGGGAGAGGGCCAGGGTGAGGGGCGGTGTCAACCGACTTTGCAACAGCCATGCCTGATTGACTTATGGCCAGGCGGATTGTATAATCCTTGGCACGACTGGCAACATAACGAGGCCGGGGAAAAACCTGGTTTCTAAGCAGATAGAGATGATGATAGGAGACAGGGCAGATGCCATCCCAGTCGAGGCTGGTAGAGCTCAGGGAGCTTAGAGAGAGAGCAAAGCTGGGCGGCGGGCTCAAACGCATCGAGCAGCAGCATGCCAAGGGCAAGCTCACGGCAAGGGAGAGGCTGGCCTTGCTTCTGGACGAAGGCAGCTTCCAGGAGTTGGACGCCTTCGTTACCCACCGGGTGACCGATTTCGGCCTGGCCGACAACCGTCCCCTGGGCGACAGCGTGGTCACCGGTTGGGGCACCATTGACGGACGCCTGATCTACGTCTTCTCCCAGGACTTCACCGTCTTCGGCGGCTCCCTCTCCGAAGCCCATGCCGAAAAGGTTTGCAAGATCATGGATTTGGCTATCAAGAACGGCGCCCCGGTCATCGGGCTTAACGATTCCGGCGGCGCTCGAATTCAGGAAGGCGTGGTCAGCCTGGGCGGATATGCCGATATATTCCTGCGCAACACGCTGGCCTCCGGCGTCATCCCCCAGATCTCCGCGGTCATGGGCCCCTGTGCCGGCGGTGCGGTTTACTCCCCGGCCCTGACCGATTTCATTCTGATGGTGAAGGGCTCCAGCTACATGTTCGTGACCGGGCCCGACGTGGTGCGGGCGGTGACCCATGAGGACGTGACCTTTGAGACCCTGGGCGGAGCCATGGTCCACAACGCCCAAAGCGGCGTGGCCCACTTCGTCGCGGAAGACGAGCAGGAGTGCCTGGCCACCATCCGCCGGCTCTTGAGTTTCATCCCCCAGAACAATCTGGAAGATCCGCCCCGCTTTGAGCCCTCCGATGACCCCCTGCGCATGGACCAGGAACTGGATCAGGTGATCCCCGATAGCCCCATCAAACCCTACGAGATGCGGGACATCATCCATCGGGTAGTGGACCATGGCGACTTCCTGGAGGTCCAGGAACATTGGGCCCAGAACATCGTCGTGGGCTTCGCCCGGCTGGGCGGCCGGTCCGTCGGCGTGGTAGCCCAACAACCGAATGTTTTGGCCGGGGTTTTGGACATCAACTCCGCCGTCAAAGGGGCTCGCTTCGTCCGCTTCTGCGATTGCTTCAACATACCGATCA
Organism: Chloroflexota bacterium; assembly: GCA_040754915.1. Lineage (GTDB taxonomy): Bacteria > Chloroflexota > DTOL01 > DTOL01 > JACQYG01 > JACQYG01. The sequence goes on from JBFMCB010000041.1 coordinate 13,268, forward strand.
TCACCTTCGTGGACGTACCCGGCTTCCTGCCCGGGGTGGGACAGGAGCACGGGGGGATCATCCGTCACGGCGCCAAACTGCTCTACGCCTACTGCGAGGCCACCGTGCCCAAGATCACCGTCATCACGCGCAAGGCCTATGGCGGGGCCTACGACGTCATGAGCTCCAAACACGTCCGTGGCGACATCAACTACGCCTGGCCCACGGCAGAGATCGCGGTCATGGGTCCGGAGGGGGCGGTGAATATCCTGTTCAAAGAGGAGATAGAAGCATCGCCCACCCCAGAGGAAACCCGCCAACGCCTGATCCAGGAATACCGTGACAAGTTTGCCAACCCCTACCTGGCCGCAGCCCGCGGCTACATCGACGACGTCATCGAACCCCGGGAGACCCGCCCCAAGCTGATCCAGGCTTTGGAGATGCTCAGGAACAAGCGCGACACCAACCCGCCCAAGAAACACGGGAACATCCCGCTTTGAGGCACTATGGATTTTCGATTGCCGATTGCCGATTTTCGATTGCAAATATCCGATCTAAAATCGCAAAACGAAAGTCCATTTGCTGATCCATAATCGCAAAGCGAAAGTCCATTTGCCGATGGTCAAATCGAAAATTCACACTGGTAAAGAAAAGCCCCTGGGCATCACTGACACTGTTCTGCGCGATGCCCATCAGTCGCTCCTGGCCACCCGCTTGCGGACCGAGGATATGCTGCCCATCAGCGAAAAACTGGACGCCGTGGGCTTTCACTCACTGGAGGTATGGGGCGGCGCCACGTTTGACTCGGCCCTGCGCTTCCTGAACGAGGATCCCTGGGAAAGGCTGCGCCAGTTGAGGCGGCACTTCAAAAAGACCCCCTTGCAAATGCTCTTGCGGGGTCAGAACGTCGTGGGCTACCGCCACTATGCCGACGATGTGGTGGAACGCTTCGTGGCGAAGGCCAGAGAAAACGGCATTGACATCTTTCGCATCTTCGACGCGCTCAATGACATCCGGAATATGCGCTGGGCCATGCAGGTAGCCAAGCGTGAAGGGGCTCACGTGCAGGCCGCCATCTGCTACACTATCAGCCCGGTCCACGACGCCCCTCTCTACCTGAGGCTGGCCCGGGAGCTGGTGGATCTGGGGGCGGACTCCCTATGCATCAAGGATATGGCTGGCCTGATCGAGCCCTATGTGGCGTATGACCTGGTCAAACGCCTCAAAGAGACCATGCCGATACCGGTTCAGCTTCACTCCCACTACACCAGCGGAATGGCCTCCTCGGCCTATTTGAAGGCCGTGGAGGCGGGGGTGGACGTGGTGGACACGGCCATCTCCACCCTGTCCCTGGCCTCCTCCCAACCGCCCACCGAGAGCATCGTGAGCATGCTCAAGGGCACGCCCCGAGACACCGGCCTGGACCTGGAGCTGCTTTCGGACATCGCCCGGTACTTCGGCGAGGTGCGCAAGAGGTACCAGGCCTTTGAGGGCGAGCTCGTCGGGGTGGACACTAACGTGCTGACCTATCAGATCCCCGGCGGCATGATCTCCAACCTGGTGTCCCAGCTTCGGGAGCAAAACGCCGTGGACCGCTTGCCCGAGGTGCTCCAGGAGGTGCCCCGGGTGCGGCAGGAATTAGGCTATCCCCCGCTGGTGACTCCCACCAGCCAGATCGTGGGCACCCAGGCCGTGCTGAACGTGCTTTTGGGCGAGCGCTATAAGGTCATCCCCAAAGAGGTGCAAGCCTACGTCAAGGGGCTTTACGGCAGGTCCCCGGGGCCTATTGACCACGAGATCAAGCGCAAGGTCATAGGTGACGAGGAGGTCATCGCCTGCCGTCCAGCGGATGTTCTCCCTCCAGAGCTGAACAGGGCCGCCGCCGAACTGGGCGAGCTGGCCCGCAGTGAGGAGGACGTCATATCCTACGCTCTCTTCCCCCAGGTAACCAGGGAATACCTGAGCCAGAGCAGCGGCGGCCAGGGTCCCAGCAAGGAGATCGTCGCGGCCATCGCCGCGGCCATATTGCCCACTCTGGCCAGGTCAACGGCTCCACCAGCGCCCGCTGACTTCTCGCCCTGGAGAACGGCCGGCCGGCAGGCGCAACTGGCGCGTTGGGGGGCGCTCTCGCCATGAAGCTATGCATCGGCGAACTGGAGTACGACGTGCAAACCAGGCCTGGCGCGGTGACGGTCGACGGTGTCGCCTTCAAGGTCCAGATCGAGAACAGCGCCAACGCCGCTACGATCACGGTGAACGGCAGGCCGTATAAGGTTGAGGTCGGCGGAAAGAGCAACTCCGGCTATTCCGTTTTGGTTGACGGAAAAGCCTACCAGGTTCTACTCAGCAAGGCGGTTAGGGAGGGCGCTGCCCCTCCCTTTGCCGTCAACGCCGGGGCCCACCGAACCCCCGTTTCTTTGCTAGAAAAAAAGTCGGTCACGGCGCCCGGCGCCGTGACGGCCCTGATGCCGGGCAAGGTGGTCGCCGTCAAGGTCCAGGCGGGCGACCAGGTGGAGGCCGGGACCGTGCTTCTGGTCCTGGAGGCCATGAAGATGGAAAACGAGATCAGATCACCCCAGAGTGGCAAGATCGCCTCCATCTTGGTGACCGAGGGGACCAACGTGGACAAAGGAGAGACCCTGATCGTGTTGGAGTGAGCTGATGGCTGAGGAGCGGGCTTCCATCGAGAGGTCGAAAGAGAAGTGGCAAAATGAGACGTTAGGACCAGCCCTCAGGCGTGCTCCGGAGCGGCAGGAACGTTTTGAGACCAGCTCTGGCATCCCGGTGGAGCGCCTGTATACGCCCGCTGACGTGGCGGCCGACTACACTGGGCTGGGCTTCCCCGGCGTCTACCCCTTCACCCGGGGCATTCAGCCCACCATGTACCGGGGCCGGCTGTGGACCATGCGCCAGTACGCTGGCTACGCCTCGGCCCAGGAATCAAACCGCCGCTACCGCTACTTGCTGCAGCAGGGACAAACGGGCCTTTCCGTGGCTTTTGACCTGCCCACCCAGCTCGGTTTCGATTCCGACCACCCTCTGGCGGAGGGAGAGGTGGGGAAAGTGGGAGTGGCCATCTGTTCCTTGGAGGACATGGAAACGCTCATGGAGGGCATCCCGCTCGACAAGGTGAGCGTCTCCATGACCATCAATGCCACTGCCCCCGTGTTCCTGGCGATGTACGAGGCCCTGGCCAGGAAGAGAGGGCTCCCGCTGACCGCTCTTTCCGGGACAATTCAAAACGACATCCTGAAAGAGTACGTCGCCCGCGGGACATATATTTTCCCACCTAAGCCCTCCCTGCGCCTGGTCACCGATGTGTTTCGCCACGCTAGCGAGCACCTTCCTAACTGGAACATCATCAGCATCTCCGGCTACCACATCCGGGAGGCCGGGGCCAATGCGGTCCAGGAAGTGGCCTTCACCCTGGCCGACGCCATCGCTTACGTCCAGGCCGCCGTAGACGCGGGCTTGCCAGTGGACTCTTTTGCCCCCCGGCTTTCCTTCTTTTTCAGCGCCCACAATAATCTCTTTGAGGAGGTCGCCAAGTTTCGGGCGGCCCGACGCCTCTGGGCACGGATCATGAGGGAGCGCTTCAAGGCCCAGGACCCCCGCTCCTGGATGCTGCGCTTCCACACTCAGACCGCTGGCAGCACCCTCACCGCCCAGCAGCCCGACAACAACGTGGTACGGGTCACGCTGCAAGCCCTGGCGGCGGTGTTGGGGGGCACCCAATCCCTGCACACCAATTCCCGGGACGAGGCCCTCTCCCTCCCCACCGAAGAGTCGGTGCAACTGGCCCTGCGCACCCAGCAGATCATTGCCCACGAGAGCGGGGTCACCGACACGGTGGACCCTTTGGCCGGCTCGTATTTTCTGGAGGTACTCACCGATGAGATCGAGGCCCGAGCCGGGGAATACATCGCCAAGATCGACTCCCTGGGTGGGGCCCTGGCCGCCATCCAGGTGGGCTATGTGCAGAAGGAGATCCAGGAGTCAGCCTATATCGCCCAGAAGGCGGTGGAGGAGAAGAAGAGGATCGTCGTGGGCGTGAATGCCTTTACCGTGCCGGAGAGCCAAAGGCCCCAGCTTTTGCGGGTGGAGCCCGCCATACGAGAGGAACAGATGGCTCGCCTACGCACTTTGCGGCAGCGCCGAGACGGAGTGGCAGCAAGCGAGAGCCTGGCCCGGCTGCGGCAGGCGGCCAGCGGCAACGAAAACGTCATGAGATGCCTGGTGGCCTGCGTGGAAGCCCAGGCCACGCTGGGCGAGATCTGCGACGTGCTGAGGCAGGTGTTCGGGGAACATAAAGAGGCGGTGGTGATATAGGTGTCGGATTCTTTACTGGTAAACAAAGTCGACCATATCGGCATCGCCGTGGAGAGCATCCAGGAGGCGCTGGCGTTCTGGGACCAGGGGCTGGGCCTGGCATCGGGGCACCTGGAGGAGGTGCCAGACCAGAAGGTCCGGGTCGCCTTCCTCCAGGTGGGCGAGAGCCACCTGGAGCTCCTGGAGCCTACCTCCCTGGACAGCCCGGTGGGTAAATTCCTGGCCAACCGCGGCCAGGGCATACACCACATCTGCCTGGAGGTCCCTGACGTCCAGGCGACCCTTCGCCATCTGGGTTCCCTGGGCCTCCAGCTCATCGACCCAGCGCCGCGGCCAGGGACTGGTGGCAGCCTGGTGGCCTTCGTCCATCCCAAGAGCGCCCACGGCGTGTTGCTGGAGCTCATGCAGAAGCCGAAGACGTAGACGTCACGTTTGGAGGCCCCAATCATGTTTGACCGTGAGGCAAAAGAGGAGATTCGCTCCCGGAAGTCGGCCTGGGAAGCAGGCATCCTCAAGGGCAATCTCGAGAGATTCCCGGAGCGGCGCGATGTCTTCATCACCACCTCCGGCGTGCCCGTGGAACGCCTCTACACCCCCATGGATCTCCAGGACATGGACTACCTCCGGGACCTCGGTTTTCCCGGCGAATACCCCTTCACCCGAGGCGTCCAGGCCACCATGTATCGGGGCAAGCTGTGGACCATGCGCATGTTCGCCGGGTTCGGCACCGCCGAGGAGACCAATGCCCGGTTCAAATACCTGCTGGGCCACGGCGAGACCGGCCTGTCGGTGGCCTTCGACATGCCCACCCTCTACGGCTACGACACCGATGATGCCGAAGCGGAAGGGGAGTTCGGCAAGTGCGGCGTGGCGGTCTCCTCCCTGGCCGACATGGAGACCCTGTTTGACGGAATCCCCGTAGACGAGATCACCACTTCGATGACCATCAATGGCCCCGCCGCTATCATCTGGGCCATGTACATCGTCGCGGCGGAGAAGCGGGGTGTCCCCCGGGCCAAACTGGGTGGCACCATCCAGAACGACATACTGAAAGAATACATCGCCCAGAAGGAATACCTCTTCCCGCCGGAGCCCTCCATGAGGCTGGTGGTGGATACCTTCGAGTTCGGCTCCCGGGAGTTGCCCCTCTGGAACACCATCAGCATCTCTGGCTATCACATCCGGGAGGCCGGGGCCACGGCGGTTCAGGAGTTGGCCTTCACCCTGGCCGACGGGTTAGCCTACGTCCAGGCGGCCCTGGACCGGGGTCTGGGCATCGACGACTTCGCTCCCCGGCTTTCATTTTTTTTCAATGCCCACAACGATCTCTTCGAGGAGATCGCCAAATACCGGGCTGCCCGCCGCATCTGGGCCCGGGAGATGAGAGAGCGCTTCGGGGCCCGCAACCCGCGCAGCTGGTGGCTGCGCTTCCACACCCAGACGGCGGGCTGTTCCCTCACTGCCCAGCAGCCCGAGAACAACGTGGTGCGCACGGCCATTCAGGCCCTGGCCGCGGTGTTGGGTGGCACCCAGTCCTTGCACACCAACTCCATGGACGAGGCCCTGGCCTTGCCCTCGGAGACCGCCGCGCGCATCGCCTTGCGCACCCAACAGATCATCGCCCACGAGAGCGGGGTCACCAACACCATCGACCCCCTGGCCGGGAGCTACTTCGTGGAGGCACTGACCGACCAGACCGAGAGGGCGGTGTACGATTATTTCGAGAAGATCGAGAAGCTGGGTGGGGTCATAAAGGCCATCGAAAGGGGTTTCTTCCAACGGGAGCTGGCGGAAAGCGCTTCTCGTTATCAGCGGGAGATCGAGGCCCGGGAACGCACCATCGTGGGAGTCAACGATTACGTAACCGAGGAGCCCCTGAGCATACCGTTGTTGAGGATGGACCCGGAGGGAGAGCGCAGGCAGCGGGGCCGCCTGGCCCGGGTCAGGGCCGAGCGGGACAACGAGGCCGTGGCCCGGATCCTGGAGGCCGTGCGCCACGCCGCCCAGGGCAAGGAGAACCTGATGCCACATTTCATTGATGCCGTGAAGGCCTACGCCACCCTGGGTGAGATCTGCGCCGTCCTTCGGGAGGTCTTCGGCCTCTATCGCGAGCCAGCGATATGGTGATGCCCTCGGATAGCGGAAAAAACAGCAACCTTCCCGGCCAAAGCAACCGATTGTAAAAGGTGGCAAAGCGTGTTAGAATCTTCTATGAGTCAGGAGCTGATCGATGCCAGATGGTAAGAGGATCAGGGTGTTGATCGCCAAGCCCGGGCTTGACGGCCACGACC
>JBFMCB010000042.1:0-19854 GCA_040754915.1 Chloroflexota bacterium
CTGCCGAGGCCGTAAACGAGGACCTGACCCTGGGACCGGCTGTGGATTCTTTACCAGTAAGAGCAAGTCGGCCAAAAGCACGCCAAGTTTATCAGCTTTTCCCGACACGGTCAAGAGGGCCGCTTGGCTGATGGGAACTTGAAGGAGTGGGGCCTCAGTGATAAGGTATTGGCGTGCGATTGCGAAACGAACCATTCGCGGCGACGGCTAAAAACCCTTGCACGACTCGGGAAGGCGTGCTACAATAAAAGGACTGTCAACAATATGGAGGGCCGTCCCGGGAATGCCCCAGGATAAGATCATCGTACGCGGCGCCCGCGAGCACAATCTCAAGAACATCGACGTGGAGATACCTCGCGACAAGCTGGTGGTCATCACCGGCCTGTCCGGCTCCGGCAAGTCCAGCCTGGCCTTCGACACCATCTACGCCGAGGGCCAACGCCGCTATGTGGAGTCCCTCTCGGCCTACGCCCGGCAGTTTCTGGGCCAGATGGAGAAGCCCGACGTGGATTACATCGAGGGCCTCTCCCCGGCCATCTCCATCGACCAGAGGGGCGTGAGCCACAACCCCCGGTCCACCGTGGGCACTGTCACCGAGATCTACGACTACCTGCGGCTCCTCTTCGCCCGGGTGGGCCACCCCCACTGCCCTCGCTGTGGCCGGGAGATCCAACAGCAAACGGTGGAACAGATCGTGGACGCTGTTTTGTCCCTGCCGGAGGGGAGCCGGTTCATGGTCATGGCTCCCCTGATCCGCGACCGCAAGGGCGAGCATCTGGCGGTGTTCGAGGACGTGCGCAAAGCCGGCTACGTCCGGGTGCGGGTGGACGGGCGGGTCTACGACGTCAGCGAAGACATCGCGCTGGATAAGAATAGGAAGCATACCATTGAGGTGGTGGTGGACCGCCTGGAGGCCCGTCGGGAGAACGGAGAGAACCCGGACCGGGCCCGCATCGCCGATTCCATTGAAACCGCGTTGAAACTGGGGGCTGGGGTGGTGCTGGTTGCGGTGCTGGACAGCGAGGAGTTGCTCTTCTCCGAGCACTTCGCCTGCGTGCACTGTGGCATCTCCCTGGGCGAGATCGCCCCTCGCACCTTTTCCTTCAATAGCCCTCATGGTGCGTGCCCTGCCTGCACCGGCCTGGGCACTACCCTGGAGATCGACCCGGAGCTCGTCATTCCCAACAAAGAGCTCACCATCGGCGAGGGGGCCATCCAGCCCTTCGCCCGCATGAGCACCACCCAATCCTGGTACCAGAAACTCCTGGAGGCCGTGGCCCGGCATTCCGGCTTTTCCCTGGACGTGCCAGTGAAGAACCTCAAGCCGGAGCACATCAATATCCTCTTGTACGGGAACAGGGGTGAGGTGGTGACCATCCGCCATGAGAACCAGTACGGCCGAATGAGGGAATACGATACCACTTTCGAGGGTGTGATCCCCAATCTGGAGCGGCGCTACAAGGAGACCGACTCCGACTACATGCGCATGGAGATCGAGCGCTACATGGCCAGCCGGCCCTGTCCGGCCTGCAAGGGCCAGCGCCTCAAGCCCGAATCCCTGGCCGTCACCGTGGCCGGAAGGAACATCGTGGAAGTCACCCGGATGTCGGTGCTGGAGGCCCTGAAGTGGGTGGAAGGGTTGAGAGCTAAGGCCGGCGAGGGGCCAGTATCTCCCGTCTCCTACACCCTATACCCTTCTTCCTTGACCCCTCGTGAACAGACCATCGCCTATCAGATCCTGAAGGAGATTCGGGCGCGACTGGGCTTTCTCATCGACGTGGGGCTGGACTACCTCACCATCGACCGGGCAGCCGGGAGCCTCTCCGGCGGCGAGGCTCAGCGCATCCGCCTGGCCACCCAGATCGGCTCGAGCCTGATGGGCGTGCTCTACATCCTGGATGAGCCCTCCATCGGCTTGCACCAGAGAGATAACCGCCGCCTCATCGCTACCCTGGAGCGGCTGCGGGACCTGGGCAACACGGTCCTGGTGGTGGAGCACGACGAGGAGATGATACGCTCCGCCGACTATATCGTGGATCTGGGTCCCGGAGCCGGTGAGCACGGGGGTTGGGTGGTGGTCACCGGGCCCTTGCCCGAGATACTGGCCTGCCCTGAATCCATCACCGCCCAATACCTCCGGGGTGACCGCATGATCCCCATCCCAAGGAAGAGACGGCCGGGGACCGGCAAGGAGATCGTGGTGGTGGGGGCTCGGGAGAATAACCTCAAGGACATTGAGGTCCACATCCCCCTGGGCAAATTCGTCTGCATCACCGGCGTCTCCGGCTCGGGCAAATCCACTCTCCTGGCCGAGATCATCTATAAGCGCCTGGCCCAGGTGCTCTATCATGCTCGAGAGAGGCCTGGCGACCACGACGTCATCCTGGGGCTGGAGAACCTGGACAAGGTCGTCAACATCGACCAGTCGCCCATCGGCCGCACCCCCCGGTCGAACCCCGCCACCTACACCGGGGCCTTCACCCCCATCCGGGAGCTCTTCGCCACCGTGCCCGAGGCGCGCCTGCGAGGTTATGCCCCCGGCCGGTTCTCGTTTAACGTGAAGGGCGGCCGCTGCGAGGCCTGCCAGGGGGATGGCATCGTCCGCATCGAGATGCAGTTCCTGCCCGACGTCTACGTGCCCTGTGAGGTGTGCAAGGGCAAGCGCTACAACCGCGAGACCCTGGAGATCCGCTACAAGGGCAAGACTATCTCCGAGGTGCTGGAGATGACGGTGGAGGAGGCCACGGGGTTCTTCGCCAACATCCCGGCGGTCAAGGCTAAGCTCAAGACGTTATACGACGTGGGGCTGGGCTACATCCGCCTGGGCCAGTCCGCCCCCACCCTTTCCGGCGGGGAGGCCCAGCGGGTGAAGCTCTCCAGCGAATTGTCCCGGCGGGCCACCGGGCGGACGCTGTATATCCTGGACGAGCCCACCACCGGCCTGCACTTCGCCGATGTGGAGCGGCTTTTGCAGGTGCTTAACCGGCTGGTGGATGCTGGGAATTCGGTGCTCATCATCGAGCACAACCTGGACGTGGTGAAGTGTGCCGACTGGATCATCGACCTGGGTCCCGAGGGCGGCGACGCCGGCGGCTGGGTGGTGGCCGAGGGCACCCCGGAGGAGGTGGCCAGGACTACCTCCTATACTGGCCAGTTCCTGAGCCGGATGCTGGATCGTCAGAGGCACCCATCCTTTTCTGTCCAATGATACCTAACAACCCGGTGTCGTGGGAGCATCACCGGCGTCACTGGACCAGATGATGACGGAGCGCTATGATGAAGATACTGGGGTTGGTAGCCTCTTATCGCAAGCTTGGGAATACCGAGGTGCTGGTTAAGGAGGCCGCCCTGGCTGCCAGCGCCGGAGCGGAGATCGAGCTCCTGCGGCTGACCGATCTGAAGATCGAGCCCTGCAAGGGCTGCATGGCCTGCGTCTTCAGGCCGGAGTCTAAATGCCTCATCGATGACGACATGGAGGAGTTCCTGGAGCGGATGCGACGGGCCGACGGCCTGATCCTGGGGGCGCCGACCTATGTCCTAGCTCCTCCGGGCATCCTGAAACTACTGCTGGACCGTTTTCTAATGCTCTACGGTCGCTATGAGGATTTCCGGGGCAAGAAGGCCGTGGCCATCGGCGTGGCCGGCCTCCCCGGTTGGGCCCCTTTTACCCTCCCATTCCTCAACTACTTTCTCTTGGCCTTCGGATACGACGCCGTTGGCTCCATGATGGCCTTTAGTCCCGGACCAGGCGAGGTGCTGCTGGACGAAAGGAGCGTTCGGGAGGCATCCTCCCTGGGTGCAAAGCTCCTGGCGGCCCTGCAGAATAGGCCGGTGGAGAAGAAGGCAGGGCCTAACGTCTGTCCGGTGTGTGGTGCGGAGTTCTTCGCCATCAAGGGCAACCGGGCCGAGTGCCCGATCTGCAATGTCGGCGGGTGCCTGGTGCCGAAAGGTGACGACTTCTCAATCGTCTTCGATCCTCGGAGCCTCCAGCACCATCGCTGGACGGCGGAGGAGATGAAGCGGCACTTCACCGACTGGATCCTACAGACCGGCAAGAGGTACATGGAGTTGCGGCCGGAGATCGAGGCTCGCAAAGCCAAGTACCGGAGGCTACGCTATGATCAGTGAGCTCAGGCTGTCCACGCCGGCCCGAACCGCTTTCGTGGACATCACGGCCCAGATAGAAGGGGCGGTCAGGGATAGCGGCGTAAGAAGTGGCGTCTGCCACGTCTTTGTGCCGCACACCACTGCCGGCATCACCATTAACGAAAACGCCGACCCCAGCGTGCGCCAGGACCTCCTGACCACCCTGAGTCGGCTTGTTCCAGCGAACGGCCAGTACCGGCACCTGGAGGGCAATGCCGATGCCCACGTCAAGGCCTCTCTGGTGGGCTCCTCGGTCACCCTGTTCATCCAGGGCGGTCGCCTGCTCTTCGGCACCTGGCAAGGTGTCTATCTCTGCGAATTCGACGGGCCCCGGCAGAGGCAGGTCCTGGTGCGGGTGATCCCAGACCCCGGCGAACACTAGGTAGAATGCTGCCGTGCTCAGCACCTCTTACCGATCACCCACCACTGTTCCTGGCTTCACCGCCTTGACCTTGATGCTCAGGATGCCGGACCGGAGGAACTCCCTGACCTGGGCATCCTGGAGCAGCCGCTCCCTTTCCTCGGCGGAGATGTCCACCTGATCGGATGCGGACTGGTCGTCCACCACGTTCCGGGAGAGCACCTCCACGTCCTCAAAGCCGGCCTGGCGTATCTTCTCCAGGTAAAGTTCCTCCTCCAGGGCGCCGGCTACGCAGCTCACCCAGGCATGGCGGCTCTCCCTTATAGCTGTCGGCAGGGGGCCGCGGGTGACGATGTCCGAGACGGTCATGCGGCCACCGGGCTTCAATACCCGGAAAGCCTCGGCGAAGACTTGGTCTTTGTCCGGCGACAGGTTGATCACACAGTTGGAGATGATGACGTCCACCGTGTCGCTGTCCACCGGCATGGCCTCCATCTCCCCCAGGCGGAAGGAGACGTTGACCGCGCCCATCTTGGCGGCGTTGGCGCTGGCCAGGGCGATCATCTCCGGGGTCATGTCCAAGCCGATGACCCGGCCGGTTGGCCCTACTTTCGCCGCGGCCAGGAAGCAATCGATGCCACCTCCGGACCCCAGGTCCAGAACCACTTCACCGGGCTTCAGGTCAGCCATAGCGGCGGGATTACCGCAGCCCAGGGAGGCGGCAGTCACGCTGTCCGGCAGGGCGGCCAGCTCCTGGGCGGAGTATAGCGCCTGGGCGGTGCTGGCCTTGGCCGGCTCACTGCAGCAACTGGCCCTCCGGGAATGGGCTAGAACATCGCGGGCGATCTTGCCGTAAGAGTCGCGGACGGTCCTTTTGACGCGGTCAGAGGTCTCAATGCCAGTCATAAAAAGATTTCCTCCTTCATATGGACATATGGACCAATTGAAATACATCGATACGTTGATGAAAAAAGAGAGGGCCAACAGGCTGGATGCCCTTAATGGCACTCTCGGGGGCTAACCCTGAACTTGTCTATTAGGTCGGTGCAGCAATCCGATAGACAACAACGGTCCAGGGAGTAGTATACCTGTTTGCCCTCCTTGCGGTCGGATACCAGGCCGGTGCTCTTGAGAACGGCCAGATGGTGCGAGATGGTGGGTTGGGACATGGCAAAAGCATCCACGATCTCGCTGACGCACATCTCCCGTTCCCGCAGCATTTGCAGTATCTTCTGGCGGGTCTCGTCCGAGAGCGCCCGGCAGAAAGCAACGCAGTCTACCGGCATGGTCGCAGGGTTCGCCAAGATCTATAGAGAATCATCAATATTATACTCGAAATATAGAAGATTGTCAATAGGTTCTGGAGATATTCTAGGGCGATCTTGCTGAAATGTCGTCCACGGATGCCCTGGAGCTGCCTAATGCCGCTCTCGGGCCATCGGGCTGGCCTCTAGTTTTAACTTATACTCCTTTAGGCGTCGGGCGGCTTTGATGGGCACGAAGTTGCCGCCCAGGTCGGTGGGGGACATGGTGGGAAGCCCGTGAAAGTCAGACCCACCGGTGACGATGAGACCATCTTTGAGGGCGAGGTTCACGATGCTTTGCACCAGCTCGGCGCCGTAGCCATTATAGAAGGCTTCGACTCCGGCCAGGCCCGCCGCCAGGAGCTCCGGCAGCAGGGCCTCGAGGTTCTCGATATCGGCGGGATGGGCCAGGACCGGGATGCCCTGGTTCTCGCGGATGAGTTGCACCGCCTCCGCTGGCGAAAGCTTGAAGCGCTCCACATAGGCCGGCCCATTCCGGCCTAGGTACCGGTCGAAGGCGTCCCGTAGAGAGGTCACGTAGCCCTTTTCCAGCATGGCCTGAGCCACATGGGGGCGGCCCACCGATCCCCGGCCTGCTATGGCCGCCACTCTCTCCCATTCCAGGGGCCTCCCCAGGTCTCGGAGTTTTTGTAACATGCCCTTAGCGCGGTCCAGCCGAGAATGGCGTAAGGTGGAGAGTACATCTTGCAAACCTACCCTGTGGTGGTCGATGAAGTAACCGAGGATGTGCACCTCACCCCTGGGTATGTCCGTGCCCACCTCGATGCCCGGGATCACCTGCAGGCCGGTTCCCCTGGCTGCCTCCAGCGCCTCGTCCAGGCCTTCGGTGGAGTCGTGATCGGTGATGGCGATGACCTTCAGTCCCTTTTGCAAGGCCAGCCGCACCAACTGGGAAGGCATGAGCACGCCGTCGGAGGCAGTGGTGTGAATGTGAAGGTCAACTTCGTTGGCCATTAATACGCACTCATCTGGGCTCGACGATGAGCTTTATCGCGGTGCGCTCCTGTTCATCGATGATTACCTGAGCGAAGGTGGGGATACAGATGACATCGATGCCGTCTGAGGAAAGATAGCCCCGGGCCACGGCAACGGCCTTCACCGCCTGGTTGACGGCCTCAGCTCCGATGGCCTGGACTTCGGCCCGGCTGGCTTCGCGTACGGAACCGGCAATCGCTCCTGCCACTGCAGTAGGTCGAGACTGGGCTGAGACTTTTAGCACGGCCATGTTCGTTGCCTCCTTCGTGGTTGGGTGAAGTGAAAGGCCAAGCGATGTGTGGCGGTTAAGCCTCGTTCACCATCATGTCGATGCGCTTGATGCTCGTCGCCAAGCCGGTCGATCCATCAATGTCGCTCAGGACTGCATTGAACACCACTGCCCCACTGGCCACGTCGAAGCGCGCCGGCAGTTGCGTGCGAAAGTGCGCCAATATCGGCTCGATCTTCCCTCCGATCACTGAGTCATAGGGGCCCACCATACCTACGTCGGTGACGTAAGCGGTCCCCTTCGGCAGGATGCGGGCGTCCGCGGTGGCGACATGGGTATGAGTGCAGAACACCGCGCCAACCCGGCCATCCAGGTGCCATCCCATGGCATACTTCTCGGACGTCACCTCCCCGTGAAAATCCACGACTATCGCTGCGGGCTTATCGGAAGTGGTGGCCAGTAAGCGGTCCACGACCTGGAAGGGGCAATCCAATTCCCCCATGAAAACCCGGCCGCACAGGTTGACCACCAAGAGCTTCCCCTGGGGTCCCCGGTCTACCCAGAGGTGTCCCTTTCCGGGGACCCCCGGAGGATAGTTCTGAGGCCGTAGGATCGGTAGGTTGCCGTCAAGGTGGGGGATGATCTCTTTTTGGTCCCAGATGTGGTTGCCGGAGGTGATCACATCCACCCCGGCCCGGAAAAGCTCTTCGGCGGTCGAGAGCGTAAGCCCCCGGCCTCCGGCGGCGTTTTCGCCGTTGGCGATGACCAGGTCTACGCACTGATCCCGGCGCAACCCGGGCAAGACTTCTCGCACCGCCCGCCGCCCGGGCCTGCCGATGACGTCACCTACCATCAAAACACGCATGAGCGAGTCACAGGGACTGGGGCTCAAGCTTGAACCCCAGGCCCAGAGCCTTTCTATTTCGCGTAGTCCACGGCTCGGGTTTCCCGGATGACCGTCACCTTGATCTGCCCCGGGTACTCCAGGCTTTCCTCAATCTTCTTCACGATGTCCCGGGCCAGGCGCACGGCAGACAGGTCATCGACCTCCTCGGGCTTGACGATGATGCGCACCTCACGGCCCGCCTGGATGGCGAAGGACTTCTCCACCCCGGCGAAGGAGTTGGCCACGTTCTCCAGGGCCTCCAGGCGTTTCACGTAGCTCTCCAGGGTCTCTCGCCGGGCGCCCGGCCGGGCGCCGGAGATAGCGTCCCCGGCCTGGACCAGGACGGCCTCCACCGATTGCATCTCTTCCTCGCCATGGTGGGCGGCGATGGCGTGCACTACCTTGGGCGACTCGCCCAGGCGCTTGGCGATGTCGGCCCCGATGAGGGCGTGGGGCCCCTCCACCTCGTGATCCACCGCCTTGCCGATGTCGTGCAACAGCCCCGCTCGTTTGGCCACCTTCACGTCGGCCCCCAGCTCTGCGGCCATCATGGCCGCGAACTGGGCGGTTTCGATGGAATTCAGGAGCACGTTTTGGCCATAGCTGGTGCGGAACTTAAGCCTCCCCACCAGCTTGACCAGGTCGGGGTGTATCCCGTGGATGCCCAGTTGATAGCAGGCTTGCTCGCCCTCCTGGACGATAATGGCGTCGACCTCCTGTTTGGCTTTGTTCACCACCTCTTCGATGCGTCCGGGGTGAATGCGGCCATCCAGAATGAGCTTGGTCAAAGCAAGTCGGGCCACCTCCCGGCGGACCGGATCGAAGCCAGAGAGGATCACCGCTTCGGGGGTATCGTCGACGATCAGATCCACACCGGTGGCATTCTCCAAGGCGCGGATGTTACGACCTTCCCGGCCAATGATGCGCCCCTTCATCTCATCGTTGGGGAGCGGCACCACCGATACCGTGGTCTCAGCCACCTGGTCGGCCGCATAGCGCTGGACAGCGGCGGCGATGATCTCCCGGGCCCTGCGGTCACCCTCCTCTTTGGCTTCTAACTCGATCTCACGGATTTTGCGTGAGGCATCCTGGCGAACTTCGGCCTCGATGGCTTTGAGCAAGAGATCCTTGGCCTCGCCGGTGGTCAGGCCCGAGATGTGTTCCAGTTCCTTGAGCTGTTGTTTCCTTAGGGTATCCAGCTCCTGGCGTGCCTGGTCTAGCTCCTTTTCCCGGTTGGTGAGCGTCCTTTCGCGGCGCTCGATGCCCTCGCCCTTGCGATCGAGGTTCTCCTCCTTTTGCTGGAGGCGCCTTTCCTGGCGTTGCCACTCGTTGCGACGTTCGCGGTTCTCTGCCTCTACGGCGGCGCGCAGCTTTATGACCTCGTCTTTGCCTTCAAGCAACAGCTCCCTTTGTTTGGTCTCGGCCTCTTCCAGGAGCCTCTTGGCGTTCTCACGGGCGGTTTTGATCTGCTCACTAGCTCGGTATTGCCAGAATAAATAGCCCAAACCAAAAGCGACGGCAATGATGAGAAGGTTTTCGACGATGAGTTGGGCTATTTCCATTAAGTCACCTCTCTTTCACCTCAGGAATCAGGATATTCATTAGCATTCTGGGTATGAAAAATAATAATCCCTTTTACAAACAGTGTCAAGGGCGGAAAGCCGTGGGTCATGCCGGCGGCCTGGACTCCTTCCAGAGCCTGGCCACGGCGCCCTTGGCGACGTCGTAGGAGAACCCCCGGCGCTGTAAGAAGGGAAACAATTTTCGACAAAAGGTCTCCCAGTCCGCCTGGGCCAGAGCGCGGGCTCTCTTGGCAGCAGCGGCGTAGGCGCTCTCCTCTTCGTCTTGGGGAAGGTTCTCCTCGATGACGGAGGAGGCCAGGCCCTTTGAGCGGAGCTCCTGCCTCAGCAGGCGTTGTCCTCGGGGGCTGAAGGTGGAACGATTCTCCACCCAGAAGCGGGCGAAGGCATCGTCGTCGATGAGCCCTTCCCGCTTCAGGCGTTCTACGATGCTATGGAGGATCTCCGAAGGGGTTGCCCTGCGGGCCAGGTAGCACCTGACCTCAGACTCGCTGCGCGGGCGATAGGACAGGAAATGCAGCGCTCGAACGTAGGTTCTCTCTAGGGCATCCCTATTCAGCAGGTCTCGAACCTGGTCGTCAGTCAAGGTCAGGCCTGTCCTCAGGCCCGCCTGCAAGACCGCTTCCTTGGTGATCCGAAAGGCCTGGCCGCTGTCCAGGTGGATGTTCACTGTCCTCGTTGATGTTTTTACCGCCTCGATCGCAGTTATCACGCCTTCCATCTTGTCTCTCCCCGGAAAAACAAAAGACAGCCCGCAAAGACTGTCTTTTGTGTTCAAAAACAGTGGTGGCGGTCCGGCCCGCCAGGGTGGAATGTATCAGCGATAGATCCGCCCGAATCCCGCTATTCTGGCACCTCTCCGGCAACGGTCGGCGTCCCCTTGTAGGCAGCCACGTTGGCTTTGATCTGGGCCTCGATCTCCCTGGCCACCGCCGGGTTGCTGCGCAAATACTCCTTGGCGTTTTCGCGGCCCTGGCCCAGCCTGGTCTCGCCGAAGAGATAGAAGGACCCGCTCTTCTTGATGATCCCCATCTCGGTGCCCATATCGATGAGGTTCCCGTCCTTGGAGATGCCATGGTTGAACATCAGATCGAACTCCGCGGACTTGAAGGGCGGCGCCACCTTGTTCTTGACCACGCGGACGCGTACGCGGTTGCCTATGACTTCGTTCCCTTGTTTGATCTGCTCCACCTTGCGCATGTCCAGCCGTACCGAGGCGTAGAACTTGAGCGCCCGGCCGCCAGGGGTGACCTCGGGATTGCCGAACATGACGCCCACCTTCTCGCGCAACTGGTTGATGAAGATGACCGAGGTCTTGGACTTGGCGATGGCAGCGGTGAGCTTACGCAAGGCCTGGGACATCAGCCGGGCCTGAAGGCCCACGTGGGCATCGCCCATCTCACCCTCGATCTCCGCCCGTGGCACCAGGGCAGCTACCGAGTCCACCACGATGACGTCCAGGGCGCCGCTGCGCACCAGGGCCTCGCAGATCTCCAGGGCCTGTTCTCCGGTGTCGGGCTGGGAGATATAGAGGTCCTGTACTTTGACGCCGCAGTTGGCTGCGTACTGGGGGTCAAGGACGTGCTCGGCGTCGATGTACGCCGCTATGCCCCCCAGGTTCTGGGCCTCGGCGATGATGTGCTGCGCCAGGGTGCTCTTGCCAGAGGCTTCCGGGCCGAAGATCTCGATTACTCTGCCCCTGGGTATCCCCCCGATGCCCAGGGCGAGGTCAAGGGCAATGGAGCCCGTGGGAATGACCCCCACAACCATCCTGGCCGAGGCCTCACCGAGTTTCATGATGGCCCCCTTGCCAAAGCTGCGTTCGATCTGGGTTATCGCGGCATCGAGTGCCCGGCCTCGTTCCTGACTCTCTAGCCCCATTGTCCTCTCCATCATCTTCTACTCCTTTATCGATTGTGGATTCATGGTACAGCATAGCCAGCTATTTGTCAACGCCGTGTATCGGAACTGAGGTATAGCAGCAGGAGCTCTAGGGCAGCCTGGCTGGACTGTTCTTTGTTGGCCAGGCGGTCGCCCGTCCACACGTAGCGGCGGACCAGTTGGTCCTGGCCGGCATCCAAGACGAGATAGGCCAGACCTACGGGCTTGGTCGGCGTGCCGCCTCCAGGCCCGGCGATGCCAGTGACCGCCAGTCCCAGGTGGGCCCCGAAAAGTGCCCGTACCCCCCGGGCCATGGCCAGGGCCACCGCCTCGCTCACCGCCCCTTCGCTCACCAAGACATCATGTCGCGCACTCCCAAAAGCCTCTCCTTGGCTTCGTAGGAGTAGGCCACTACGCTCCCGACGAAGTAAGCCGAGGAGCCGGGAACGTTGGTGAGCCGGTGGGTGATCAATCCACCGGTGCAGGACTCGGCCACGGCCAGGGTCAACCCCCGTTGGACCAGAGCCCTGCCCACGGCAGCCTCCAGGCTGAGATCTCGCTCCGTTTCAGTAGAAGAAGAGGCCAGCGCGTTTCTCCTGGAATGCTTTAAGCCCTATCTGCCAGCTTTCCACGATCTCCGGCACGGGGACCCCGGCCTCCAGTTGGCGACGAATGGTATCAGTACCCATGAGCAGATCGAAGTGCGGCGGCTTCCCCTCCCAACTGGTGGAGAGCCACGAGAAGCGGTTCGGGTACATATGGCTAAGGATGGAAAGAAGGTACAGCCCGGCCTCCACGGGCCGAAAGAGAGCCCGGTCCAGGACGTGTAGCTGCACACCCCCGCATTGCTGGCCCGAGAACTTGCTGTAGGTTGGGGTAAAATACACCGGTCGGAACGCCACTCCGGGCAATCGCCGTCTGTTCAGGGCCTCGGCCAGGTCCTCAGCCTCCACCCAAGGGGCGCCGACGAACTCGAAGGGTTTGGTTGTGCCTCGTCCCTCGGAAAGGTTGGTCCCCTCGAAAAGGCAGGTGCCGGGGTAGACGATGGCGGTATCCAGGGTCGGCATGTTCGGAGACGGGAGCACCCAGGCCAGGCCCGTCCGGTCGTACCAGGCGGGGCGGCGCCATCCCTCCATTGGGATCACCGTCAGGTTGGCCTTGGCCGTCTGGTTGAACAAGGTTGCTAGCTCGCCCGCAGTCAGGCCGTAGCGGATGGGGATGGGATATTCTCCCACGAAGGAGGCGAAGGCTGGGTCCAACATCGGACCTTCCACCAGCTCCCCTCCCAACGGATTAGGACGGTCCAGGACGATGATCTCCAGGCCACGCTCGGCGGCGGCGAACAAGACATGGTATAACGTCCACAGGTAGGTGTAGAACCTGGCCCCCACGTCCTGCATGTCGTAGATCAGGAGGTCCACGTCGGACAGCATCTCCCCGGTTGGCCTCTTCTGGGGGCCATAGAGGCTATGCACCGGCAAGCCGGTGCGCCGGTCCAGGCCGGAGGCCACGGCGATGCCATCCTGCACGTTGCCGCGTATGCCGTGCTCGGGGCCGAAAAGCGCCACCAGTTCGGTGCGGGGCAGGCTTCTCAAGGCATCGATGTCCGACCGAAGGTCACGGGTGACGCCGGTGGGGTTGGTGAAGAGCCCCACTCGTCGGCCCACCAGTAGATCCTGTTTTCTGGTCAACAAAACGTCTATGCCGGCCAGAGTTCGCATGCATGGCCTCCTGCTCGATCCGCAAGGCTTACAAAGGAAAAGTCTTAAGCCGGCGCCTCCGGGCCAGCGCCGGTATGGCGTAGGCCTGGGCGTACTTGAACCCGCTCTCAGCACCGCGGATCACGGCCAGGGCCTGGTAGTATTCCAGGAAGGGAAAGCGGGAGACCCCACCACGAAATAGCTGGTAGCACTTCAAGGCCTCCCGCCAACCGTCATAGGCCGAACTGACGTCGATGTACACCTCTGGTTGGAACCCGAAAGGGTCCTCCCAGTTCTCGGCGTAGTAGACGCCCCGGACGCTATGGGGCGGCTGTTCGCGGGCGAAGCCCCGCACCGCCGCGTAGAATAACGCATCGCCCACGATCTGATGGGTGACGGTATGGTCTTTGTGAATGCTGTTCTCCCAGTGGGTTATGACATAATCGGGCCTGGTCCCCCGTAAGACGTCTGCCACGGCGAGCTTGACCTCTTCGGTGGGGAGCAGCTCCCCGTCCCGGTAGGGCATAAAACGAGCCTCAGCCCCTAGGGTGGCCGCTGCCGCCAAGGCCTCGGCCTGCTTTTGCTGGCTGTACTCCTCCTCGCTCAGCGTCGGATGACCTTTGCCACCCAAGGTCAGGTGTAAGAGTGTGGCGGTGTGCCCAAGGATGGTGTGCTGGAGCACCGTGGCTCCGGCCATGGCCTCGGCATCGCCGGCATGGGCGCCAATGACCAGAATGTGCACCTTTCGCTCCTTTCCAGCAGCTTCAGAGCTCTCGTTTCATCACGGCGAAACGGCGGGTTTCCCGGAAGCTGGCTCGGGCATAGAGCCGGGCGGCCCGGTCACTGGCCCACATGAACCAGGCGTTACGGAAACCCTTCTGGCGCATCCGCTCCAGGCAACGGAAGAGCAGCACGGCGCCGATGCCCCGACTGCGGTAGTCCTCCCGCACGCCGAAGGGTCCGAAGCGCTCGCCGGTGTGCTGGCAGTAGCCGAGGATATTCTCGCCTTGCCTGGCTACCCAGATCACGTCGGGCAAAAGCTCGCCAGTGGTGATCTGCCCCAGTGTCTCCCGGGCCCACCGCTCCCAGTCGCCAGCGAAGTGCTCGTGAACGAAAGCTAACAAGGGAAAGAGGTCCATGGGCTGATATTCACCCACCTGGATGTCATCGTCTTGCAGCTTATCCTGGGCCTGTTGCACCCAGTCAGGGATGGCAAAGTCCAGTAAAGAGGCAGCCATGCTCAGCGGGCGGTAGGCAGTGGCGAACCCACGGCCCTGCAAGAAGGCCAACGCTTGAGGGTAGGCGGCCTCATCCACCCCTGGCGTGAAATAGTTGGGCGCGTAAGGGGACACCCAGACCTCTCGGCGCCCCTGGGAGCGCAAGAAGTCCAGCGCCTGTTCAAGCAACGCCGACCCGATCCTCCGACGACGATGGCTCGGGTGGACGAAGAACGCGGTGATCCAGCCGTTGCCCGTCTCCAGGCCCACTCCGGGCAAGGGCACCTTGCGGGCCACAGCCAACATAAAAGCGACTACCTGGCCGGCCTCCAGGGCCACCAGGCAGCCCTCCGGATCGTAGTTCGGGTCCAGGAGCACCTTGTTTTGAAATAGGCCCGGGGTTATCGGGTCCCGGACCAGGGAGCGGTTCCAGAGCTCCACAACCGGAGCCAGGTCCCCCGGCCGAAAGCCTCGAACAACGGCCATGGGAGTCTCCCCTCATGCCTGCAAGTGGCCCAGAGCGCGCGAGCTTTAGCCCTATCTGAACTCAAGCCTCACCGGGGTGCCAACCCCGGCCCCCAGGCTCTGGGCGGCGTTGCCATTGGGGATGGCGATCTCCAGGTACCCCAGGCTGCCGATGAGGGCCATGGGGCATCCGGGGCGGCCCTCGGAATAGGTCCGCTTTAGACCCTGGATCACCTGGGAGCCGATGCTCAGTTGCAACGAAGTTTCAGGCCTGAGCTCCTGGATCTCCTCCGGAGCAAAATCGGTGATCAAGTTACCGAAGTAGTCAACGTGGGTCACCCGGCCCAGCCAGGCTTCTCCCTGGCGCAGGGGTCCGGAGTGGGGGAGCATGACCAACTCCTGAATGGGCTCGCCCATCTCGCTAAGGGGTACTCCGGTGGAGAGATAGGCGGCCACCGGCGCGAAAATGTCGCGGCTATGGAAGGTGGCGCTGACGTGGGGCAACCAATAGCTTGGGCGGTCGAGATGGACCAGGCTGTACGGGACCTGGCGCTGGATCATCTCTCGCACTACGTAGCTGAGCAAGCCATTATCAGGGGCCACGAAGGCGGCCAGGGGGGTTTGCAGGGCCACGGAGCGGCGCTGGCTTCCCACACCGGGGTCCACGATGACCACATGGATGGTGCCTGGAGGGAAGTAGCGATGGGAGGTGTGGATCAAGAAAGCGGCGCCGGCTATGTCCTGAGGGGGGATAAGGTGACAGAGGTCTACGATAGTCACGCCCGGGTTTATGCCCAGGATAACCCCCTTCATCATGCCCACGAAAGCATCTTCCAGCCCGAAGTCAGTGGTGAGCGTGATTATGGTGCCCATGTTCTCCCCGGCCCTTAGCCTTCAGTTCCTAAGAGCTTGAAGATCTCTCCCAGGTCGCGTATCACCGGATATTCCGAGTGGCCTGCCCCCGACCGATCCAGGAGCACGCCCTGGATGCCCACGGCATTGGCCCCTTGCACGTCCGCCCAGAGGCTGTCGCCCACGTGCATCGCCTGCTCGGCGGAAACCCCGGCCAGCTCCAGGGCCTTAAGGAAGATCCCGGGGTGGGGCTTGGCATTGCCGGCGCGGGAGGAGGCCAGGATGAAATCGAAGTATGGGGCCAGGCCTAAGGAGACGCACGTCTCCGGCAGGCTCCATCCCCAGTTGGAGACCACCCCCAGGATATATCCCTCCTGGCGCAGGCGACTCAAGGCCGGGAAGGCATCGGGATACACCTTGTAGCTTTGTGGCTCGTCGAGGATCGCGCTGAACCGTTGCGCGATGCAGCCGGCGCCTTTCTTGATGCCTGCCAGCTTTAGTATAGCCAGACTGGTGTCATGCCACCATTGGCGGTCGCACTCCTCGGTGGGATCAAAGGTTGCCTCGGCGTCTCTTTGGAAGACCTCTTGCCACACGGCGTCTACCGCCACCTGAAGGGCCGCCAAAGAAGCCTCAACGCCGCAATCACGGCAGGCCTGCAGGTAGATGTCCTCAAAGGGCCTGACCCACACCAGGGTGTAGCCCATGTCGAAGGTAATCGCCCGGTATCTCATTCCAAGGGTTTTCCTTCACGTTCGGCGAAAACACGATAATCAATAGCGGGGAAAGGGTTGTCGGCCTCGGCCACGGCGGCCAGGAATCGGCCATCGGGCTCCTCAATAACTTCCCTCTCCGCCACCGCAGCCAGGCGAGTGAATCGGGCCAGGTGCTGCTGAAAGCGTCCGGTAGCGTACTCCTTGGCCTGTCCGGTGGAGATCAGGAAGGGCCAATCGCTGCTCTCCAGCAGCAGTAGCTCTCGCGCGGCTTGATTCAGAAGCTCCAGCATCTTGCCCTCGGCGGTGGGATATCGCGCCACCAGCTTCTCCATCCGGCGCTCCGCGGCGTGGATCAACGGCCACATCCATTCGGTCTCCGGATTCAACCAGGTATAGTGCCCTCCTCCGGCTCCCCAGGAGCTCTCCTGGAGGTTCAGCACCTCGTCGGGAGGGTAGGCCTCCAGATATTCGCCGGCGGTGGTGAGCCCCACCTCTCGGCTCTGGCTTAGCTGCCGGAGGACTTCTTTGAGCCAGGCCATTCCCTCGAACCACCAGTGGCCGAAAAGCTCGGTGTCGTAGGCCGAGACGATTATACCAGGTTTGGCGTGGGAACGCTCGTATTCGGCCAGGCGGCTCGTCACCAGCCAGACGAAGTGGTTGGCATGGTCCCGGGCTCTATTGAATGCGGTTTCGGGGTTATAGTAGTCTTTATTGCTGAGATCTACGTCGGCTCCGGTAACGCGCCAGTATTGCAGGCCGGAGTGGTCGTCTTTGCGATGAAACTCGCGGTACAGGTAGTCGCCGGGATAGCCACGCTTGGCTGACCAGACCTGCAGGCCTGTGGCCTCGTCGCGCCCAAAGACGGCGACCCTGGTGGAGGTCACGTAGTACGGTCGAAAAGTGGTCTTCTCGGTGGGCTCCGGCGTTTCTACCTTCACCAGCCTTCTCACCGGGAGCCCCCCGTAGGGGCCCACCACGTCGCCGGCCACCTTTCCTACCATCTGCCCACCGGTGACGACGTTGGTCTCGGTGAAGAAATAGCCCAGGTTGAGGTAGCCCAAGAAGTCCTCGGCGCCGGGCTTGAGGTAGTGGGGACCGTCCTCTTTGAAGTAGGCCGGCCGGTAACCGCACTCGGGCAGCCAGATGCCCCGAGAGCGGCGGCCCAGGCGCTGGTGGGAGGCGGTGATGCCAGTGACGAGTTGCCCGTGGATGGTAGAGTCCCGCTCCATCAGCGGCAGGTAGCCGTGGGTGGCGGCGCTGGTGACGATGTCCAACACGCCTTCGCGTTGCAGCCGGGCGAAGGCACCGGCCAGGTCCCGACGGTAGCGGTCGGCGAGGCTAAAAAGGATAGTCTCGTACCACCGGCGATAGAAGGCGGCCAGGGACAGGAGCGGCGCATCCTGGGGTCTGGCCTCGTGGAGCAAGAGATCCTGCTCCACCAACGCCAGCTTTTCCTGAACGTATCGCTCGAAGTGCGCCATGACGTTCTTGTCGGCCAATTGCTCCAGGAGTATGGGCGTGAGGCCGATGGTGAGCTTGGGCTGGTAGCCCTCAGCCTTCAGGTCGTACAAGGCATTCAGGAGGGGGATGTAGGTCTCGGCGATGGCCTCGTGCAGGGTCTCCTCCCCAAAGGGCCACATGCCAGCTTGGCGAACGTAGGGGATGTGGGAGTGCAAGACAAAGGTGAAGTAGCCTCGTCTCATTTTCTGCCCTCCTGGGCCTGGTCCATCTTTCGGCTCAAAAGCCATAGTGCCTGAACCATGACCAGCCACATCAATACGATGGAGACGGCTACGCCCAGGTCCAGCCAGTTCAGCCCGAACCAGAGGCAGGTGAAGATGGCCGGATAGGCCACCAGGTAGGACTTCAAGGCCAGGGGCACTGGGGCCTGGAAGCAGTTTCCAATGAAGAGTGTCATGCGCAATTATACTATCCTGTCCCCAATTCCACAAGGCAAATTGGGCGACTCTCCTTCAACTTTGTGGAGGCTCATTCTCGCTTATGCCTTTCGATCTCACTTGACATGAACTCCTTGAAAGCGAGCTCAGAGGTGCGCAGTAGATTATCCAACTCTTTTGGATCGCTCATCTTGATCTTGACGATCCAACCCTGGCCGTATGGCTCCTTGTTGATCAGAGCCGCATCGTATTCGAGCTCTTCGTTAACTTCTATTATGGTACCAGTCACGGTGGCATAAACACGGCCCACCCATTTCCCCGATTCCACCGAGGTAAAGGCCTTGCCCTGCTCAACCCTGCGCCCCAGGCGTGGCAGCGCCACATAGGCGAATTGCCCGGCCATCTTCTGGGCGTAATCGGTGGTGCCCTGGGTCACGATCTCGCCCTCAACCCGGGCCCAATAATGGTTTCGATCGTAATATAAGTCCTCCGGAAACTCGTATTCCTGAATTCTCATCCTGGCCCCTCCACTCCCTGCATGGCTTTCCATACCAACTCGACCACATCCATAACCTTTACTCCCAATCTTTCCTTACGGGCCGCACTTCCCAGGGTGCGCTGACATTGCTGGCAGGCCGAAAGAAGATGGGTCGTGCCCGTGCCCAGGGCCTCCTGCAGCCTGCGCCGCGCTAACGCTGCCGTGAGATCAGGGTCATTCATCTCCAGGTCCCCACCACCGCCGCAACAGAGCGCCTGGTCACGATTGTGCCTCATCTCCACCAGGGAGATGCCTGGAATGCTAAGGAGAAGGCGCCGCGGGGCCTCGTAGATGTCGCTATTCCGGCCCAGGTCGCAGGGATCGTGATAGGTCACCTTATCTTCCAGGCGGCTTAGCCTGATGACGCCGCCCCGAACCAACTCCTCAAGGAACTCCGAGGCGTGCTGGACCTTGAAGCCCAGCTCCTGACCGGCAATGGCGGCATAGTCGTGGGCCCAGGTATGGTAGCAGGAGGGGCAGGTAGTGACCAATCTTTCCGCTCCTGCCTCCCGTACCTTAGCCATGTTGTGGGCCACGAGATCTCTGACGTCGGCCTGCATCCCGGCGGCCATCAACGGAAAGCCGCAGCACCATTCCTGGCCGCCAAGGACGACGTACTCCAGACCGGCCCTCTTAAGGACCTGAACGAAAGCCTGAGGGATGCTGAAAACCATGGGGAAAAAGCTGGAAACGCAGCCCACGAAGTAGACCAGCGGCGCCCTGTCCCCTTGATCCACTGCTGCTGGCGCCTGGGGTAGATCCAGGCTCCACGCCAGGCGCTCCTCATTGCGCTGGTCAACGATGTTGCGGCACTTATTCACCACCTGGCGCATTTGCTTGAGAGGTGAGGGGGCCTGGTCGGCCTGGGCGATGCGCTGGCGCAGATCAAGCCAGAGCTGGCGCAGCTCGATGCGGGTGGCGCAGACCTGGCGGCAGTTGCCACAAAGGGTGCACTGATAGACCTTGCGGATATACCCATGCGGGAGCTCGATCTTGCCCCGACCACAGAGCCCCTTAGCCAGGCTGACCTTGCCCCCTGGAGAGTCGGACTCCCACCCCAATTCCTGGTAAACAGGGCAAGCACC
>JBFMCB010000043.1:0-19680 GCA_040754915.1 Chloroflexota bacterium
CTCCATGAGGCCAGGATATCCTACGAGACGGCGGGTGGCTGCCTTCTTTCCTGCGGATAAACAGAGGATCGTGAACGTAGACCCATTGGCTCTCACCCCTGGCGTGGGGCAAACGGGCATGCTATAATAGCTCGGGGGCTTGCGACCTATGCACTTCGATATTTTCACCCTGTTCCCTCAGATGTTCGAGGAAGTCTTCAGCGTGAGCATCGTCAAGCGCGCTGTGGAAAGCGGGCTTGTCTCCATCGCCATACACAACATCCGTGACTATACCACCGACAAGCACCACATCACCGACGATTACCCATATGGCGGCGGTGCTGGCATGGTGATGAAGCCGGAGCCGATCTTTGCGGCGGTGGAGGCGGTCCTGGGGAGACCGGAGACGGCAGACAATAGACAACAGGCCACCTTTGGGAAAGTACCGATCATATTGCTTTCTCCTCAGGGCCGACTGTTCAACCAGGAGGTTGCTGAGGAACTGGCACAGCACCAGCGGCTGGCCCTGATCTGCGGGCACTACGAGGGGGTGGACGAGCGGGTGCGCCAATACCTGGTCACCGACGAGCTGTCCATCGGTGACTATGTGCTCACTGGCGGAGAGATCGCCGCCATGGTTGTAGTGGATGCCGTGACCCGGCTGATACCAGGCGTCCTGGATGGCTCGTCTACGGTGGAGGAATCTCACGCCGCCGGGCTTCTGGAATACCCCCAGTACACCAGGCCCCCCGAGTTCAGAGGCCACGCCGTCCCCGAGATATTGCTCTCCGGCCACCACGGCGCCATCGCCTGTTGGCGTCGCCAGCAGGCCCTGCGCCGAACGCTTTTGCGTCGTCCTGATCTTCTATCTCGCGCGAAACTGACCGTGGAAGACCGTGAATTCTTGGCCCAGCTTCAACGCGAAGCACCAACGTCAGAGAAAGAGCCGCTTTCTTAAGCACGGGCGCCTGGGGCAAAGCCTCACCCTAGGGCTAATACACAAAGGCCGGAGGAAGCCTTCCTTACTAGCAAAGAAACCGTTTCCCCAACGCTGGTTCACAACATCTTATTGACACACCACATCATCTAGTGATACAATTCACTAAACGCGCGCCGAAAAGTCCATTTTGGTTTGCTAGCTGGTCAGAATATTGCTCGATTTCACCTCGAATCCGAGAGAATACGGACTTTCCGGCCGCACCTCTACAAAGGATTGTGAAGTTGGTCCCATCTGGCACCAGCGTTGTTGGCCAGGCAAGGCAACGAAACAGCCGAGCGATACCTTCCTCACCAAAACATCCTGTGCTCTACCCGGTCACCTGCCTTTCCATCCGGGAGGCGCCCCCCTGGAAGATGAGCCGGAATCGAGGCGGGGTGCCTGATCGAACTGGGGCCGTTTGTTTTCTTTGCCAGTAAAGGAATTTCGTTTGCCCGGAATCGGCTGGCTACAGCAAGCTAAGGAGGTTTCGCATGCTGACCAAAGAGGAACTGCTGGCCAAGGCCAAGAAGCCGGCCCAGGACGCCATGAGGCTCCATCCCTTCTATCGCGGCAAGGTCGAGACCGTATCCAAGTGCGCGATACGAACCTTCGACGACTTCGCCATCTGGTACACCCCCGGCGTGGCCGAGCCCTGCAAAGCGATCAAGCAGGACAGAGATCTGGTCTACGAATACACCAACAGATGGAACACGGTGGCAGTGGTGTCCGACGGGACCAGGGTCCTGGGCCTGGGCGACATCGGGCCCGAGGCGGGCATGCCGGTGATGGAGGGGAAGGCCCTTTTATTCAAATACCTGGGCGGGGTTGACGCCGTCCCCATCTGCCTGGATACCAGGGACCCCGACGAGATCATCCACGCTGTTCGCCTCCTGCAACCCTCCTTCGGCGGCATCAACCTGGAAGACATCTCCCAGCCCAAGTGCTTCAAGATCCTAGACACGCTGCGCAGCGGCATGATGGAGATACCGGTGTGGCACGATGACCAGCAGGGCACGGCCTGCGTCATTCTCGGAGGCCTGATCAATGCCCTGAAGATCGTGGGCAAGCCCATCGACAATATCAAGGTGGCCATCATCGGTGCCGGGGCGGCCAACATCGCCTCCATACGCCTTTTCCTGGCTGCCGGCATGAGGCCAGAGAAAATGTATGTGGTGGATTCCAAGGGCATCCTGCACCCCGACCGGACGGACATCAAGGAGCAGCAGGTGGAGTTCGCCGACAAGTGGCGCCTGTGCCAGACCACCAATGCCGAGGGGCGCCGGGGAGGCATCCCCGAGGCCATGAAGGGGGCCGACGTCTGTGTGGCCCTGTCCAAGCCCGGCCCGGACACCATCCTGAAGGCTTGGGTTGCCGGCATGAGCAAGGAACCGATCCTCTTTGTCTGCGCCAACCCCATCCCGGAGATCTGGCCCTGGGAGGCCAAGGAGGCCGGCGCCCGCATCGTGGCCACGGGCCGCTCCGATTTCCCCAACCAGGTCAACAACTCCCTGGGCTTCCCGGGCATATTTCGGGGTACGCTGGACGTGCGGGCCAGGACCATCACTGACGAGATGTGCATCGCCGCCGCCAACGAGCTGGCCCAGACCGCCGAGGACCACGGCCTGAAGGACGACTACATCGCGCCGACCATGGATGAATGGGAGGTCTACCCCCGGGAGGCGGTGGCGGTGGCGATGAAAGCCCAGGAGCAGGGCATCGCCCGGATCTCCGCCACGCCGGAGGAGCTAATGAAGAAGGCCTCCGCCATCATCAAGCGGTCGCGGGAGCTGACCCAGTCCATGATGAGAGAGGGTTACATCGCCCCTGCTCCCCCTGAACCGTGACCCAATAGGCTGTGGGCCAGCTTTATGTCGGCGTTGCCGACGGAGGTGGCTGCCTGGCCGGGGTGCCTATCCACCATTTTATCTTGTGGCAAAGGTGCTGAGATGAAAGAGCTACAAGCCTCTACGATCACCGAGATGGTGGCTGACCTCTGCAAGAAAGCCAACTACTACCTCCCTGCCGACGTGGTCGCCGCGCTGGAAAAGGCCTATGAAGAGGAGCCCTCGCCAGCCGGCAAGGACGCGTTGCGCCAGCTTCTGGAGAACCAGAGGATCGCCCGGGAAGAAGACTGCCCCATTTGCCAGGACACCGGCTTGGCGGTGGTTTACCTGGATCTGGGGCAGGAGGTGCACGTGGTGGGAGGCGACCTCTATTCTGCCGTTGAAGAGGGCGTGCGCCAGGGTTACATCAAAGGGTACCTGCGCAAATCAGCCGTAAGGCAGCCCTTCTCCGCCCGGGTCAACACGAAGGACAATACCCCACCGATCATCCACACCAGGATCGTCCCCGGCGACAAGTTAAAGATCACCGTCCTGCCCAAAGGCGCGGGCAGCGAAAACATGAGTGCCCTGGGCATGCTGACCCCGGCTAAAGGCGTGGAAGGGGTCAAGGAGTTCGTGATTCAAACCGTGGACAAGGCCGGGTCAAACCCCTGCCCGCCGATCATCGTGGGCGTGGGAATAGGCGGCACCGCTGACAAGACCATGGAGATCGCCAAGGAGGCGGTGATGCGGCCTATCGGCCAGCACAATCCCGACCCGGAGGTGGCTGCCCTGGAGACGGAGCTTCTGGAGAAGATCAACAAACTGGGCATCGGCCCCCAGGGCTTCGGCGGCAAGGTCACGGCATTGGCGGTGAACGTGGAGACCTTCCCGGCCCACATCGCCAGCATGCCGGTGGCCGTTTGCATCCAATGCAATGCCGCCCGCCAGGCAGCGGCGGAGCTGTAGGCTCATCACCCATCAACAACCCTTGAGGTACGAACATGAAAATCAAGGCCCCTCTGGACGAGAAGACCGTGCTCTCCTTGAAAGCCGGTGATACCGCCGAGATCACCGGCACCATCTATGTGGCCCGCGATGCCGCCCACAAGCGCATGGTGGAGGCCCTGGACCGAGGCGAGAAGCTCCCCTTTGATCCTGAAGGTGCCGTCATCTATTATATGGGCCCCTCTCCGGCTAAGCCGGGCCAGGTCATCGGCTCCGCCGGCCCCACCACCTCGGGGCGCATGGACCCCTACACGCCCAGGCTCCTCTCCATCGGGGTCAAGGGGATGATCGGCAAGGGCAATCGCTCTCCGGCGGTGAAGGAGGCCATCCAGAAGTACAAGGCGGTGTATATGGCGGCCATCGGCGGCGCCGCGGCGTTGCTCCGGAAGCGCATCGTGAAGAGCGAGCCCATTGCCTACGAGGACCTGGGGGCCGAGGCAGTCCTGCGCCTGGAGGTAAAGGATTTTCCGGTGACGGTGATCAACGACGTCCATGGCAATGACCTTTACGAGCAAGGCAAGAAAGAGTGGAGCGCCAAGCTGGCTGCAACGGCCTGAACAAATCTTGTAATAGCAGAGAATCTAGCGGGCGTCCTGAATTCTTTACTAGTAAAGAAAGCGGGCCTGGCCACGATGGCGCTCACATTCTTTCGGGCCTGATTTCGCCTGAGGCAAGGAGAAGAAGGACATGAAGCTGACGAAGCGTGACGTGTACCTGGGCCGGGGCCTGGGGATGTGGGCCTGGCTCCTGCACCGGGTCACCGCTCTCTTGCTGGTCTTCTACCTGATCCTACACATCCTGGTTATCTCCAGCTCCTTGGGCGGCTCCGGCCTCTTCGATCCCCTCCTGCGTCTCTTGCAGACCCCTCTCTTTGTCCTGCTGGAGATGGGGCTGACGGCGGCGGTGCTGATCCATGGGTTAAACGGCATTCGGATCGTCCTCTTTGACCTGGGCCTGGGCGTGCGAAGGCAGAAGGAGATCTTCGCCGTATTGATGGCCCTGGCAGGGGCCCTGTGGGTCTGGGCGGTCCTCGTGGCATACCCTAATCTCTTCCGAGTGCTCTAGGCTTGGTCGGCTCCGCCGGATTGACTTGCGAGAGGAGATAAAAAGCTATGAGCGAAACCCTGGCCAGCAAAGCGCAAGGTGTTTGGGCGTGGATACTTCAGCGGGTCTCTGCCGTTGTCCTGCTCCTTCTGCTGGGAATTCACATGTTCGTGATGCACTACATCCCGGGCGAGCCCCTGATCGAGTTCGCCTCGGTTCAAGTTCGGGTTAAATCCCTGCTCTTTCAGGTGGTGGATGCCGGCCTCTTGGGCTTCGTCCTGTACCACGCCTTCAATGGCCTCCGTGCGATCATTTTCGATTTTGGCCTCAGCGAGGGATGGCAGCGCGCGATTAACTGGGTGCTGATCGTGGCCGGAGCGAGCCTGTTTATCTTGGGCATCCTAGCCCTGCGGTCGTTCATCGAATAATCCTGGAGAGAAGAAAAGTCATGATCTATCATCAGGTGATTGTGGTCGGCGGTGGCCTGGCCGGGCTCAGGGCAGCCCTGGAGGCGGCACCGCAGGTCGACACGGCGGTGTTATCCTTGGTCCACCCGGTGCGCTCGCACTCGGGGGCAGCCCAGGGAGGCATCAATGCGGCGCTGGCGAATATGGAGGCCTGTAAAGACGACAATCCAGAGAAACACGCCTTCGACACCATCAAAGGCAGCGACTTCCTGGCCGATCAGGATGCGGTGGAGATCATGACCCGGGAGGGGCCCGCCTGCATCATCGAGCTGGAGCACTGGGGTGTTCCTTTCAGCCGCACCCCCCAGGGCAAGATCGCTCAGCGACCCTTCGGTGGGGCCGGCTACCCACGCACCTGCTACGCCGCCGATAAGACTGGGCTTTACATCCTGCACACCATGTATGAGCAGGTAGTAAAGTGTGGGGTGAGGGTCTACGATGAGTGGGCCGTTCTCTCGCTGATCAGGGACGGCGACACCTGCCGTGGGGTGGTAGCCATGCACCTGCCCACCGGTCAGATAGAGGCCTTCCAGGCAGAGGCAGTGATCTTCGCCACGGGCGGTGCCGGGCGCATTTATTCCAATTCCACCAACTCTCACATCTGCACCGGCGACGGGATGTTCATCGCCTACCATGCCGGGGTTCCGCTGAAGGATATGGAGTTTATCCAGTTCCACCCCACGGCGCTGCTCCGGACCAATATCCTCATCACCGAGGGCGCTCGGGGCGAGGGGGGATACTTGGTGAACCGGCTAGGAGAGCGTTTTATGGAGAAGTACGCGCCCAAGGCCATGGAACTCGCCCCTCGGGACATAGTTTCTCGCTCCATCCAGACCGAGATCAACGAGGGCCGGGGCTTCGAGGACGGCTGCGTTCACCTGGATCTGCGTCACCTGGGACGGGAGAAGATCCTGGAACGCCTGCCTGGCATCCGTGCCATCGCCATGGATTTCGCCGGGGTTGACCCCATCGAGAAACCCATTCCCATCCACCCTGGCCAGCATTACACCATGGGCGGGATCGACTGCAATTATCACGGCGAAACCGTTTTGAATGGCTTCTATGCCGCTGGCGAGTGTGCCTGTGTGAGCGTGCACGGGGCCAACCGCTTGGGCGGCAACTCCCTCCTGGAGACCGTGGTTTTCGGCAAGCTGTCCGGGGCCAGGGCTGCGGAGTTCGTGCGGGGCAAGGCCAGCTCCCAGGGCGATGCCAAAGCAGTGGAGCGGGCACTGGCCAGGGTGGTGGCGGAAACCGAGAAGCTTCGGTCCGCCGATGGCAACGAAGACCCCGTCTCTCTCCGCCTGGAGATGCAGAAGACCATGGCCGACAAGGTCGGAATCTTTCGCACTAAGCAGGAATTGGCGGAGGGACTGGCGGCTATTCAGGCTTTGCAGAAGAGGTACCGGGAAATCAGGCTGAACGGCCGTCAAAAGCGCTTCAACCTGGACCTTTTGCGGAGCTGGGAATTGAAGGGGATGCTGGACCTATCTGAGGCCGTGGTGGCCGGGGCATTGGCCAGGGAGGAGAGCCGCGGGTCGCATTCCAGGACTGACTTTCCCAAACGGGACGACGTCAACTGGCTGAAGCACACCCTGGCTTTTCACACGCCAGCGGGCGCCCGCCTGGGGTACAAGCCGGTCACCATCACCCGATTCCAGCCGGAGGAGAGGAAGTATTGATGGTTGCCAAACAGAACATAACTTTTGAGGTATATCGATACGACCCCGACATGGGCCGAGAGCCGCGGTATGACTCCTACCAGGTGCCCATCGAGGAGACCACCACGGTGCTGGAGGCCTTGTACTACATCTTGGAAAGGATGGATGGCTCGCTTTCCTTTCGGTCTTCCTGTCGCAGCGCCGTCTGTGGCTCCTGCGCCATGTTCATCAATGGCATGAACCGCCTGGCCTGCCGCACTCAGATCGTGGCCCTGAACTCCCGGGAGGTCAGGATTGCCCCTTTGCCCCATCTGCCGGTGATCAAAGACCTGGTGGTGGATATGGCCGGTTTCTGGGAAAAGTATGAACGCGTTCGACCATATCTGGTCACCACCGTTGCTTCCCCGGACAAAGAGTGGCTCCAGAGCGAGGAGGAGCGTAGGGCCATCGAGGAGGCCATAGATTGCATTCTGTGTGCCTGCTGCCATTCCTCCTGCACCATGAGTTGGTGGGACAAGGGCTACCTGGGCCCGGCAGCCCTGCTCAAGGCCTATCGCTTTGTGGCGGATTCGCGGGACCAGGCTGGCCTGGAGAGGCTCAGGCTCGTGGCTAACGAAGATGGAGTCTTCCGGTGCCATACCATCTTCAACTGTACCGAGGACTGCCCCAAGGGCCTGAGCCCTACCTTTGCCATTCAGGAGCTCAAGAAGCGCGTCCTATGGAAGAAGCTCACCTTCCAGATGTAGACTGCTTTCCGCCCTTCTTTACCAGTAAAGAAATCGTCTGAGACATCAACACTGGGGCGGCCATTGGGTCGTCCCAGTTTCCTGCCCGGTCCGGCCAAACCCTCCCCTGAGGACTGTGGGCCTCCAGGCCAGGGCTTTCGTTCTCGGATAGCGGGGTCCCAATCTTCCTTATTCGTCAGGGTGTTGAATGAAGCCCGCATGGGGGGACGCGAGAGCTGGAGTGCAGCCTTAAGGCTGCAATCCCAGCCCCACAGTGGGGCAAACCCGTCTCCGGCGCTCCTGATGTCCCGGAGTTGAACTCCGGGACATCAGGAGCGTTCGGGCGTCTGAAGACACCCAGTGGGGAACATTGATCTTCGTTGACCAATCTGGCTTTCGGCGGCGTTGACAAATGTCGTCTCAGACTGTAAACTAAACCTGACGATCACGCTGGTAACTGGCGCGCGCCCGTAGCTCAGCGGATCAGAGCATCAGTCTTCGGAACTGAGGGCCGTGGGTTCGAATCCCGCCGGGCGCGCCAGGGAAACTCGTCGCGTCCAGCGGCAAGGCATTTTTGCGACCATCTAGCCGCGAACCCCTCCAACAAGTCCCCGGAAAGCGGCGAAAGCTGTTTCCTCTTTCTGGCCGAGTCTGGAATGTGCCGCCGCATCCGGGCCACCGACTGGCGGAGAGGGCCAACTTAGAGAGGCTTCCAGCTAATCTTTTGCTGCAATGCCTTTTCTCGCTCTTGCAGCTGGCTCACAAATAAGGGCGAGTTCAAGCTATCGCTGGCCATGACTAGGGCATCTTCGCCGTTATCGCTGTAGTACCGGCGGCGCACCCCTTGTACTGAAAAGCCGTATTTCTGGTATAGAGCTTGGGCGGCGTAATTGGAGACCCTCACCTCCAAGGTCATCCTCTGGGCGTTAAGCCGGCGGGACAGGTTCAGCATCTCGATCAAGAGAAGCTCTCCCAACCCCTGGCGCCGATGAGACGGCTTAACCGCGACGGTGACCAGATGAGCATCATCCACCATGAGCCACATCCCGGCAAAGCCCACGATGGGCAGTTGGCTGGGGGCCTTGGCCTTCTCCAGTGTCCAAGGCCAGATCAGCGCGGCGAGCCGCCCCTTCAGGGAGGCCAGCGCCCCTGCCCTCTCGGCCGATGGCCCTCTTCTGGGGCTCACCGTTTCAGCCGCCCTGTCCACGGGATAAGCCCGGCTTGGTTCCCTTTCAGTGCCCTCGTCTGGTGCCTCTCGCAAAACCACATAGTAGGCCAGCTCGTTATCGGTCAGGTCCTTTTCGTAGGCCCTGGGCGACCAGGGAGAGGAAAAGCTTTCCCTTTCGATCTGGATGACCTGCGGTATATCCGACAGGCGCATGAATTCAACCTGGTAGCGCAATTGGTGTCCCTGATGTGCCGAGCATCTATTTGATACCTATCGGAGGGCGTCGGATGTATACCGGTTGGAGGCCGGCCGGATCATCCAACTGACCCTCCTGCCAACGGCGCCAGGCCAGCTCGGCCAGGTAGCCAGCCCTCCGGGCCGATGAGGCCTGGGAGACGACTATGGCTTTGTTCCCCAGCCGGTGGCGCAGCTCGGCGCCGGCGACGGGGCTGATTTCCCCGCAGAACAGCGTTCGCCTTTCGGTCACCTGGCAGAGGGCGTCGACGGAAGTGATGCGTTGCCCCTCCAGTTGGCGCCAGACGCGGCGGAAGTTGCGATAAAGAGCGGTCACCACCTCTCCGCGGCCGGCGTCGAGTAAAGGCCGGATGGGTAGGGTGAGATTAGAATGTTGATACGCCAGGACCTCAAGGGTGGAGACGCCGATGAGTGGCTTCTTCAGGGCATAGGCCAGTCCCTTGGCTGTGCTCACCCCAACGCGCAAGCCATTGTACGAGCCCGGCCCTATGGCTACCGCCAGTGCCCCCACTTCGGAGACCGCAATCTTCGCCTGGCCCAGTAACCGCGAGATGTTGGCGAGGAGTTCCACCGAGTGATTCTGGCCGGACCACCAGGTGTGCTCACCCCATAGCGCGCCTGGGCCATACAATGCTACACTGGCGAAGCTGGTGGAGGTATCCATGGCCAGCACTATGGTGTCAGCGGCCGAAGGCACGTTTTCTGAACTCATGGAGCAGCTCGACGTACCGATTTCCTGAGGGCTGCATCCTGATGCCACGCTTTGTTTCGCTGATGAACTTAAGCTTGATTGCCAGATGCTCCGGTGGCATCAAGGCCACCACCCTTTCTGCCCATTCCACCACACATACGCCCTGGCCGTAAAGGTAGTCGTCGATCCCCAGGTCCAGAAGCTCCGCAACTGGCTGGTTCAGGCGGTAGACGTCGATGTGGTAGAGCGTCAAACGGGAGCCATAGTCCCGGGCCGGATATTCGTTGATCAGGGTGAAGGCCGGACTGTTCACTAGCTCGCCTAAGCCCAGCCCCCGGGCGATCCCCTGAGCCAGGCAGGTCTTGCCCGCACCAAAGTCGCCCTCCAGCAATATCACATCGCTCGGCCTCAAGAGCTCGCCCAGCCGGGCGCCGATGCGCTGGGTCTGTGCCACGCTATGGCTGATGAAATCCACTACCGGGTTCAACATGGCCGCCGGCGCACATGGCGAGTTGGTCATATCCCCACTATGCCCACGATTATACTATCTTTCAGGGTAGACTGCAAAATCTCCTGATGTCCCGGAGTTGAACTCCGGGACATCAGTGGACCTCAAAAAAGATAACCCCAGGATGTGCGAACGTCCTGGGGTTATGCGACCAAAGGCGGTCCAGACGACCACAGGCTGGAATGCTTTTCACTAGTAAACAAATCGGAGATCGGTTTAGATAACGGCAGGGCTGGTGCGGGCCCAGGGAGCGATCAGATCCATTTCTTGGCTTCGGCCGGCGCCTCGGAAAAGTAGTAGAGCAGCCAAAGGGCAGCGAAGATGGCGATCACGATGAAAAAGAACCATGTGGAGGGAGGAGCGCCGGCGGCCACAACCTCATAGAGCAGAGCCAGGCCGCCCACGATGGTATAGGCTATCTCCATTTTAAGGACGATGGCCACCCTTTGCCATATTGGCTCGATCAGCGCCAACCACGAGCTGACACCCAAAGCCAGCAAGGCGGCGCCGAGTCCCCGGGCGGACACGGGTTCTATGGTGGCGAAGCCCAGGACGCTTGCAAAGAGGTCTGGGGCCAGCAAGAATGGGAGCCCCAAGACCAAGCAGACGAAGGCGTGAACCAGAAACGTGTTCTTCAGCCCTTCAGGTACTGGCTTGTCCATTGTAACCTCCTGTTCTACCCCAATCGCCACGGGTGAAAGGTCACCATGCTGTTAGGCGCCACTATCCTGCTGCCCTCACCAGCCCACGCTCGCCCTAGCAGGCCGAACTCTCTTTTCTCTCACCCCCCTACAGCGACAATAGGGTGTTGGAAAACTGGGAATGGTGTCGATGTTATCTCAGTTTATTATACCACAAAATGGCTAAGTTAAGACCACCAATACGGAGCAGTTTTTTGCACGGCACTCAACGAAAAGGTAATTCCTCCCTTCAATGGTAAAGAATACTGGCTATCCGGGGAAACAGGGTATAGGCCGTGTCAGGGACATTACAAGGAGCGTAAGACCGAGGCCAGGAGGCGAATGGCCCGGGCGTATTCTGCCAGCTCCAGGTGCTCGTCCGGGGTGTGATCGAGGGAGGAGTCGCCGGGCCCGTAAGCCAGGATGGGCACTGCCCAGTGAGGCCCCACCACGTTCATGTCCGAGGTGCCGGTTTTCAGTTTGAAGGAGGGATGGCCGCCCTCTTGGCGAATAGCCTGAAGGAACATCCGCACCAGGCGATTGTCCTTGCCCGCCCTGAAGGGAACCGCCTGTCCGTAGAAGTCCAGGGAGCCGGGGCCTTTGAGGCCCAGGATGTCCTGCTGAAGCCTTGCCAGCTCGAGCCCCGGGGGAACCCGGAAGCCCACGGTGGCTTCGGCCCGGTCGCTGAAGTCCTGGTTGGATGATCGGATGCGGTCCAGCGTCGCGTCCAGGGTATCGAACCCCGTCCTGGCCCGGTTGTAGGCCTGGACATAGGCCAGGACCTCGTTCCAGAAGGCCACCGCCAGCTCAGGGGCCGAGGGCTCCCGGCGAGCGGAATGGCTGGCTCGCCTTTGCACCGAGAAGTCAGCCAGGAGACGTCCCGTGTAACCCAGGGTGAGGGAATCCCAGCCGCTGGGCTCGCCCACGACCACGTAGTCCGGCCTATAACGTTCCAGGATGTAATGCGCGCCTTTGGAGGAGCGGGTCTCCTCCTCCACTGCGCCGATGACCACCACCCGCTTGTCCGAGCCCGCAGGCAAAGAGGCCGCGGCCACGACGAAGGTGGCCAAGGGCCCCTTGGCGTCCACCGCGCCTCGTCCGAAGATCCTCCCGCCTTCCATCCTCACCGGGATGAAACCAGGCACCGTGTCCATGTGGCCCAGGAGCAGCACGGTGGTCGCGCCCGCGCCAGACTCCCCCACCGCGTTGCCGGCCTCGTCGATGGTGGCCCGCAGGCCCCGTTGGGCCATGGCCCCCGCCAGATAACGGGCCAGCTCCCCCTCCTGGGTTGAGGGGCTGTAAATGGCCAACATGTCCTGGAGCAGCGCGATGTCTTGCTCTTGCGGCTCTAATCCACCAGCGCCCACCGGCCTAGCCCCCCAATATCAGGGCGATCTTATTGACCACTGTTTCCAGGTCCTCGCGTTCTATCACCAGGGGCGGCAGAAATCGAAGCACGGTATCCCCCGCTGGCAGGGCCAATACGCCCTCGTCCATCAAAGCCCTCAGGTAGGGAGTGACCTTGGCCTTTAATTCCATCCCCACC
The DNA here is from genome assembly GCA_040754915.1 of Chloroflexota bacterium. Classification (GTDB taxonomy): domain Bacteria; phylum Chloroflexota; class DTOL01; order DTOL01; family JACQYG01; genus JACQYG01. The sequence goes on from JBFMCB010000043.1 coordinate 12,532, forward strand.
AATAATCCCAGCCCTCGGACCTCTCTGATCAAAGGCGAGCGCAGTTGGCTCAGGGCATCTAACAGGAAAGCCCCCAGGTCGCTGGCTCGCTGGGCCAGGTGATAGTCCTCCATGTATTGGATGGCGGCCAGGGCCGCGGCCGCCGCCAGGGGGTTGCCGCCGAAGGTTGAGCCGTGGACCAGCCTGGGTAGTTGGGTCACGCGCTCACCCACTAACACGGCCCCCATGGGAAGACCACCGGCGATGGACTTAGCCAGGCACAGGATATCGGGGGTCAGGCCATAGTGTTCGCAGGCGAACATGCGCCCGGTCCGGCCAAAGCCGGTCTGCACCTCATCGATGACCAGAAGCGCCCCCCGGGCCCGGGAGACCTGTTGGGCGGCGCTCAAGAACTCGGCAGTTGCCGGCCGGACTCCTCCCTCTCCTTGCACGATCTCCAGGAGCACTGCCGCCGTGTCCTCGCCCACCGCCGCGGTCAGGGCTCCAGCGTTGTTGTAGGGGACGTGGCTGAAGCCGGGCACTAGCGGTTCGAAGGGCTCCCGGTACTTGCCCTCCCATGTGGCGGAGAGGGCGCCCATGGTGCGCCCGTGGAAGCCCCGCTTGGCCGCCACGATGCCCTTGCGACCGGTGGCCAGGCGAGCGAATTTGATAGCCCCTTCGATGGCCTCGGCCCCGGAGTTACACAAAAAGACGCGATCCAGGCCCGGTGGCGCTAGGGCTGCCAACTTGCTCATCAAGAGCGCACGTTCTTCGTTATAGAAGATCTCGGTGCAGGAGATCAGCCGGAGGGCCTGCTGGGCCAGGGCCCTGGCCACATAGGGATTGGCGTGGCCCACGTTGGCAGTCCCCTGGCCACCCACGCAGTCGATGTACCGTCGGCCCTCGGCGTCCCACAGATAGGCCCCCTCTCCCCGGACCATCACCACGTCCCGCTTGGGGTAAACTCCAGTGGAATGCCGGTCCTCCAATGCCTTGATCTCATTCGCATTCATCGGCTTTTTGCTCCCTGAGCCTGCATTTTGACAACCATTGACCGTGATCTTAAGGGCACTTTTCCTTACCAGCAAAGAAATGCCTAGTCTCTGCTATGAGATCACCGTCCCCTTCCCTCCCAGGGCTTGGCTGATGGGCCGCAATGTCCGCCCATCGGCGATGACCACCTGGCTCACCCCGCCTTCTAAGGCCTCCCGGGCGCCCAGGAGCTTCTTTTTCATCCTCCCCTGGGCGTACTCGGCGTAACGGTCGATCTCTTCCCAGGGTATATGGCTGATCAAGGTCGTCTCATCGTGCATGTCCTTGAGCAGGCCAGGGACGTTGGACAGGATGACGAGCCTCTCCGCGTGCAGGGAGGCCGCCAGGGCGGCGGCGGCCCGATCGCCATCCACGTTAATGGCTTCTCCTTCATAGCTCAGGGCTGGGGGTGTGAGCACCAGAGTGTAGCCGGCAGCGATGAGGAGCCGGATCAGTTCTACGTTGACCTGTTCCACCCGGCCGGTGAAATCATCGCGCAACACCTTCACCTTGCCGCCCTCGACGATCTTGACGAAAGGCTTCCTGGGTCCTCTAAACAGGCCGCCGTCTAGCCCCGAGAGGCCCAGAGCGTTGACCCCCAGGCACTGCAGGCGCGCCACGATGTACTTGTTGATCTTGCCGGCGTACACCATGGTGAAGATGTCCAGCGTTTCCCGGTCGGTGTAGCGGCTCTCCATGCCGGAGCTGGACCGGACAAAGCGCGGTGGCTTCCCCAGACGCGCCGAAAGCAGGTTGGTCTCGTGGGACCCACCGTGCACGATGATGAGCCTCTGACCGGTCTTGAGGACGTCTGCGGCGTCGGAGCAGACCGCATCGAGATCGATGCCCTCTCCTCCGCCCACCTTGACCACGATCATATTGCCCCCTGTATCTGGCAATCAAGGGTCCGGTTCGCCCGGGAAGCGGCCATGCTTCCGATAGTATTCGACAATGCCGCCCTGGTGGAGTATCTCGCAAACAAAGGCCGGCGGCGGCCGGAGGGGGAAAGCCCTCTCACCGGCCACGAGCATCCCCTGGGCCACATCCAGCTCTACCTCCTGGCCGTCGGCGATCTCCTGCGCCGCGGTCTCGCTTTCGAACAAGGGTATCCCCAGGTTCAGGGCATTGCGGAAGAAGATGCGAGCGAAGCTGCGAGCCACGATGGCAGCGATGCCGCATCTCTTCAGGGCCAGGGGTGCGTACTCCCGCGACGAACCACAGCCGAAGTTACGGCCGGCCAGGATGATGTCGCCGGCGCGCACGGCCCTGGCGAATTCCGGCCGGTGCTCGATGAAGGCATGGCGGGCCAGGGCTGCCTCGCCGGTCAGGTAGGGCGCGTAGCGCCCCGGCAGGATCTGATCGGTATCCACGTCATCGCCGAATTTCCACACTTTTCCCATTACTGTACTCTCACAGCTTGACTTCCGATATGGCACCCTTCGAAGCGAGCCGACCATCCGATCTACTGCCAGTACTCCCGCGGGTCGGCGATGAAACCGGCCAGGGCCGTCGCTGCCGCCGTCGCCGGTGAGCCGAGGTAGATGCTGGCCTCAGGAGAGCCCATGCGGCCCTGGAAGTTGCGGTTGGAGGTGGAGAGGCAAACCTCGCCGGCGCCTAATACGCCCAGGTGGCGCCCCAGGCAAGGGCCACAGCCAGGTGTTCCCACCGTTGCCCCTGCCGCCAATAAGATGCTCATGGTTCCGTCGGCGACGGCGTCCGCCAGCACCCGGTGGGAGGCGGGTATCACCAGCAGGCGCACCCCCCGGGCAATGTGTCGGCCGGAAAGCATGCTGGCTGCCAGGTGTAGGTCCTCCAGGCGGCCGTTGGTACAACTGCCTAGGAAGACCTGGTGGACCTGGACGCCCTGGACCTGGGAAACAGGCGCGACCCGGTCCACCTGGTGAGGCAGCGAAACCTGGGGTTGGATCTTGCTCCGGTCGATCATTATCTCCTGGACGTACCTGGCGTCGGCATCGGGGTAAAGCCACCCTGGCACTGGATAATGCTGCCGGATCAGATCGTCGGGAGGGACCAGGCCGGCCTTGGCCCCCATCTCCGTGGTCATGCTGCACACGGTCATACGCGAGGCCAGGCTCGAGCCCTCCATGCCGTGAAACTCCACGGCGCGGTACGAGGCCCCCTCGGCCCCTAACCTCCCGATGAGCCAGAGGATCAGGTCCTTGGCGGTGGTCCCCGGTGAAAAGGCCCCATGGACCTGTACTTTGATGCTCTCGGGGACTTTGAGCCATGTCTTCCCCCGGGCGAAGGCCAAAGCGATATCGGTGGCACCCATCCCGGTGCCGAAGGCCCCGATGGCACCGTAGGTAGTGGCGTGGGAATCAGAGCCCAGCGCAACTGTGCCCGGTTGGACCAATCCCTCCTCGATCATGAGTTGATGACAGATACCTCGGCCCACGTCGTAGAGCCGATCGATGCCTTCTTCTAAGGCGAAGCGTCTCAAGAGGACCTGGCCGTCGGCGGTGGCGGGGTTGCAGGCTGGGGCCACATGGTCCACAAACAGCGCCACTCTCTCCGGGTCGTGCACCCGCTTTGCCCCTAGCTCCTGCCGCAAGACCTTGATCACGCTTTCGGCGATGGAATTCACGGTCATGGTCATGGCGACCTGGACGACGGCCAGGTCACCAGCCTGAACCTCGTGCCCTGCGGCCCGCGAGATGATCTTTTCGGATAACGTTTGGCCCAAAAATGCGCCTCCTCTTTTGGCCGAGCCTACCCCATCCTGGTTTCGTAGCTGTCCATCCACTGCTGAAGGATGGTATCCACATCGTCCAGGCTCAAGGGCCTTTCGTCGGCCAACTGCTTGATCTGCGATGTGGCGGCCTTGACCGCCTGCTCATCCAGGGCCAGGTTTAACTGTTCTGCCCGGTGCTTTATGGCATTCCATCCGGTCAGGCGGTGAGCGATGCTCAGGTAGCGGCTGAGCCCGAAATCGCGGGGGTCCAGGATCTCGTAGGTCGCCGGGTTATTCAGCACCGCCTTGGCGTGGACGCCGGCCTTGTGGGTGAAGGCGGCTATGCCGGTGATGTAATTGTTGAACGGTATGTCGACGTCCACCAGGCGCGCTACCAGGCTCTCGATCTCCCGCAGCTTTTCTAGTTTATATTTCTTGACCAGGCCCTTGTCCAGGGCATACATGCGGGCGATGAACCCGCCCAGCGGGGTGATGCCGTTCCGCTCGCCGATCCCCAGCACGCTGGCATCGATGTGGGTGGCGCCGGCCTCCAGGGCGCAAAAGCTATTGGCGATGGCACAACCGGAATCGTTGTGACCGTGAAACTCGATGTCCGCCTTCAGCTCGCGCCGCAGGGCGCTCACCAGGTCATAGACCTGCCGCGGGGAGGCCACCCCCACCGTATCAGCGATGCCGACCCGGTCCACGCCCAGCCCGTCTACCGCATTGTAGATGACCAGGAGATCTCTCCAATCGCTGCGGAAGGAATCCTCGCTGGAGAAACGCACCTCCAATCCCTGGCCTTTGATGAACGATACCACCTGAGTGGCCGCATCGATGATCTCCTCTATACTCTTGCCGTGGCTGAAGCGACGTAGGACGGAGGACGTGCCGAAAAGTACGTCCACGCCAGCTACCCCTGTATCCACCGCCTTTCGGGCATCCTCCAGGTTGCAACGAACGTGGGTCAGGACCCTGGCCCGCAAACCCAGGCCGGCGATGCGCTTGGCGTCGCGGTAACTGTGAGGCGAGGCGGCGGGAGAGGTGAGCTCCAGGTACTCCACGCCGAAATCGTCCAGAGCCTGGGCGATCTCGATCTTCTCCTCCAGGCGGAAGTTGGCCCCTACGAACTGTTCACCTTCGCGCAAGGTAGACTCGATGATGTTGAAGCTCGTCAATGACATTTGAACCCCCTCCACTCCATAACGCGATGCTCTTGTTTTCTTTTTTAGTGAAGAAAGCAGAGCCTATCGGCATCATATCGGGTGTAGCCCGGTGAATTCCAGCCCGGTGGTCTCTGGCCAGCCGCACATCACGTTCATGGCCTGAACTGCGTTGCCCGCGGCACCTTTCATCAGGTTGTCCAGGGCAGCCATAACTACCAGTCGCCGGGAATCAGCCTCTTTTTCGAAGCCGACGTCGCAGAAATTGGAGCCGGCCAAGATCTTCGGCTCCGGATAACGATACACCCCGGCCTTGTCCTTCACGATGCGGATGAAAGGCTCGGCGCTGTAGAACTGCCGGTAGATGCGCCAGATATCTTTTTCCTCCAGGTCGTCCTTCAGGAACACGTGGCAGGTAGCCAGGATGCCCCTTACTAGCTCCACCGCCGTGGCCGAGAAGAAAATCCGGGGAACCTGGCCCTGGAAGGTGAGCTCCTGGGCGATCTCGGCGGTGTGCCGGTGGCCGGTGGGGGCGAAGGAGCGCACGGCGCCGCTGCGTTCCGGGTGGTGCGAGGCCAGGCTGAAGTCGCTGCCACCCTCGGAAGAACCCACTTTCACCTCCACCACCACCCCCTGGTCCACGTCCACCAGGCTGCTGGCGAAGAGTGGGTACAGGGCCAGGATGGTAGCGGTGGCATTGCACCCGGCACCGCTGACCAGCTTGGCTGTTCGTAGCTGCTCCCGGTGCAACTCGGGGAGGCCGTAGACGCGCTCGGCCAGGAGCTCGGGCCGGGGATGAGCGTAGCCATACCAGCGAAGGTAGTCTCCCGGCTGGGCCAGGCGCAGGTCTGCCGAGAGATCGATGAGGCGGGGCGCAAGGGAACGGAAACGGTCGCTCACCTTGAGGGACTCTCCATGGGGCAGACACAGGAACAAGAGGTCGCAAGGCTCCAATTTGCTCATCGCCATGAACTGCATCTGAGTGCGCTGGCGCAGATTAGGGTGCAAGGCGTAGACGTACTTGCCCGCGTGGGACTCCGAGGTCACCTGAGCCACCTGTACCTCGGGGTGGCCCAGGAGCAGGCGCAGCAATTCTCCGCCGGTGTAGCCCGACCCGCCGACGATGGAGGCTCTCATCCTCGTCCTACCTCTAAGAGGTAATCCACGATACGGCCCGGTATGTCCGTGCTGGTGATATCGATGCTATTGCGAAATTCCATGGTGTAGTTGACCTCGTTGACCAGGAGGCGTCTCTCCGGGGTTTCCAAGATATCGATGGCCAACACGCCGCCTCCCACCGCCTGGGCCGCTCTCACCGATAGGCGGTGGATCTCCGGCGTCACTGGGCAGTTCTCTGCCCGGCCGCCCCGGGCGGTGTTGGTGATCCAATGCTCCGCATAGCGGTAGATGGCGCAGATGGTCTCGTCGCCGACCACGAAGCTGCGGATGTCCCGGTGGGGCTTATTTACGTACTCCTGGATATAAAAGATGGAATGATGATACGACCCCAGGGTCTCCTTGTGCTCCAGCACTGCCTCAGCGGCATCCCGGTCGTTGATCTTGGACAGGAGTCGGCCCCAGGAGCCAATGGCGGGTTTCAGGACCACGGGGTAGCCCAGGGCCTCGATGGCCTGGAGCGCCGACTCCGGTGTAAAGGCCAGCATCGTCCTGGGCGTGGGCACCCCGTTCTTGATCAAGGCCTGGGTGGTCAGAAACTTGTTGCCGCAGGTGTCAGCCACCTGATAGGTGTTCACGGTTTTGATGCCCCAGTCGTTCAGCACCTTTAAGGCGTACAAGGCCCGGGAGTGATTGATGCAGCGCTCCAGGACCACGTCGTAGTCGTAGCTCTTGTTTTGCAGGTCGAAAAGGCACTCTGGATCGTAGATCTTGTCGTAGGCCACCTGGCGACGATCCAGGGCGTCGAAGATCAATTTCTCCTCGACCCTTGCCCGCGAAAGCAAAACGCCAACCTTCATGTGAGTCACCTCCTACTACTAGCGAAGCCGCGCCTGAGACCGACGAGAGCAATCACCACAGGGACGCGGAGTTCGCTGAGATCTTCCCTTCATTTCTGCGCCCTCGTAGCCCATCCTCCCGCAGGTTCGGAACCTGCGGGAGGATCAAACAACTTTCCTACGGGTAGGAGCCCAACCCATTGGGCAGCTCATGGCCAGTTGTAGGACAAGATGGCATCTTGTCCTACCATCTCCGCGTTCTTCCTTCAAAATGACATCGTTTTCATGCGTCGGGGCGCACCGCGACGCATAGATAACTTTGCGGTAA
>JBFMCB010000044.1:0-19495 GCA_040754915.1 Chloroflexota bacterium
GTAGGCTGTTCTACTTGCGGGGTCCCTCTTCTTCAGAGGGCAGAGGGGTGGTGTCCGGGGAGCTCGCCGGGGCGTACCGTGTCCATAAACGTATGGTCTGGTGCAGCCTTTGCAGCTTATCGCTATCTAGCTGAGGGCCACCGCCCAGACATTGCCGGATCTGGCAGTCCAGGATCGTCAAGCCCACCTGATCCAGGCTGGAGCGCGCCGCCATAAGCTGTGTGATGATCTCCTCGCACTGGCGGCCTTCTTCCAGCATGCGCTGGAGGCCCTTGACCTGGCCCTCGATCTTACGCAATCGGAGCAAAAGGCCCTCTTCCTCTTTGGCGTAGCTCTCGTCTTTCATTGTGGTACATCCAGGTTTAGCTCGAAAATCTCAGCAAATCGAACTCAAAGGTGGTTGACAAAAGATAAGCCGTGTGCTAAACTCCGCACTGGATACCCCCCTACGGTATGCCCGAGAGCATACCATCGCCGCCCATTTTTGTCAACACCAAGCTGGGGGATAACTGTCTTTCAAACTCTCAGGATAAGTCTTGAACCAGTATCGGAATGGGATAGAGAGTGCTGCCTGCGCCTCGCGTAGGGTCTGCTCCCGGTCTCAAACCTCATCCCTTTAGCTATACCCCATAGGGTTAGGGCTTTTCTCTGGCGGGTGCCTTACAAAACAAAAGGAGTAGTACATGAAACCGGTGGATATCACCAGCACGGATTTCGAGCAGATGGTATTAAAGGCCCCCATCCCGGTATTCGTGGACTTCTGGGCCCCCTGGTGTGGGCCCTGCAAGATGGTGGCGCCAATAGTAGAAGAACTAGCCAACGAGTACCAGGGGCGGGTTCGCTTCGTGAAGGTCAACACCGACGAGCACGGCGACGTGGCCGCCAGGTACGGCATCCGTGGCATTCCCACCTTGATGCTATTCAACGCCGGGCTCGAGGCAGCCCGCTGGGTGGGCTACCGATCCAAGGCCGACTTCAAGCAAAAGCTGGACGAATTGGTGGCAAAGCCAGCTTGATTACAAAGCCTTCCTCAGATCGATCACGCGAGGAGCGGGCAGACAAGAGCCCGCTCTTTTTTATTGGCGCGCGGAGCCGTTAACATGAGAATAGAAAGCCTCGGCCCTAAGAAGGAAACCAGTCTCTACTTTCGACTTTCCTCGCAAACCAGAAGACGAGCTACAGGTCCGGCCGGAAAGCCCAAAGCTCGTCGGGGCCTCAAGCACCAGCCCTCATGCCCAGCAAACCCTTGACCTCAATCCAGAGGTGTGACATAATTCGGTCGTCGCATTCCAATGAGGTGCATCGTGATATGAATGCGCATGGTATCCTCCCAAGACAGACCTAAACTCAGTCTAAAGGAGGGGCTGCCGTGCCTGCAGCTTTCTTTACCGATAAAGAACCCTGAAAGGGGCAGACCTCTTCGTCACCGAGGGGAGCTTAGTCCTAATCAAGGCTCTAGAGGAGGCGTTTCCCCCGCCGAAGCGACCGTGCTGGGTGGTTCACGAACTAGACAGCGTGTTGGTTAAGATACCGAGGCACGAGCAGAAGGGGGTTTCCAGCAAACTCAAGCGCAATTTCTGCCAGGAAGCAACCAAAAAGGATTACCGTAGTGACGTTGAAGGCTGATACGCCTCCCTCAGAAGAGCCTCTGGCCTACCGCGCTGTGCGCGGCGGGATGTGGGTGGCGCTGAGTTCGTATTTCAATATCGGTTTTGGCTTCCTGGCCAATCTGGCCTTGACCCGTATCCTGGCCCCGGAGCACTTTGGAATTTTTGCCCTGGCTGGGTTTTTCTTTTCGCTCCTCAACATTAGACCAAAAATCGGCATCGGGTACGCCTTTGCCCAGCGCAAAGAGACCACCGGGGAGCTGGTGGGGACTCATCTGGCTTTGGACATGACAGCCGGGGTAGCGACCTTGCTTCTGGCTGTAGCAGCAGTGCCTGTGCTGCGCGCGTTTGGCTATTCCTGGGACGTGGCGTGGGTGATGCTTGCTCTGGCTGGTGTAGGCGTCTCGGACTCGATCATGGGTACCGCCTGGGTGCTCCTGGACAAGGGATTGCACTTCGGCCAGACCAGCCTGGTGAGCAGCCTGGTTTTCCCTCTGTCTTACTTGCCTGCCTTCTGGCTGGCGCTACACGGTGGCGGCTACTGGAGCTTGGTGGCGCCCAATGCCACCTATGCCTTGCTCCTGCTGGTGGGGATGTGGTGGGCAGCGCGCCAGCGATTACCGCACGTGTGGCGCCTCAGTTGGCGGTTTGATCGGCAGGTTGCAGTGAGCCTGGTGCGCTTCGGGACGATAGTGGGGCTGGCGACACTGGCCGGGGTGCTCCTTACCCAGTTCGACAACTTCCTGGTGGGTACGTTCGTGGGGGTAGCAACGCTGGGCTTCTACGACCGAGCGTATCGCATCGCCCAATGGCCCAGCCTGTTGGTAACCAGCGTTGTAACCCGGGCGGCTTTTTACACCTATGCACGGTTACAAGATGACCCGGTGCGTTTGCAAAAGACGGTAACTATGACCATGTGGCTGATCACTACTCTGGCCCTGCCGTTGGCCTTGGCAATCTTTGTCTCAGCACCGGACCTGGTGGCCCTGTTGTACGGTGATCGCTGGCGACCGAGTGCCCTCTTTTTGCGCTTTCTGGTGGTCTACTCCTTGCTGCGTCCGTTGCTGGATAATGCTGGTTCGCTGTTCATTGCCGTTGGCCGGCCCCAGAGGGCGACCGTTGTTGTGGCGATCCAGGCGGTGGCCTTAAGGTCCGTCGCGACCCCGCTAACGCTGGCCTATGGGGCAGTGGGCACGTGCGTTGGGGTAGGGGTCGCCTTTGTGGTGGGTTTGGCGCTGGCCTATTGGTACACTCGCCAGACCGTGGCCCCGCCGCTTATGGAAACCTTCGCTGCGCCGGCCGTGGCCGCCGTCCTGGCCATGGCCGCCTACTTGTTCCTGACGTGGAGCGTGAACCTCAACGTACTGCCCCTGGCAGTGCGTGTGATGGTCAAAGCCAGCTTCGCTGTAGCCGTTTTCTTTGCCGTGATGTTGGCACTTCAGCCCCGGCGGCTGATTGAGCGTTCTGCCTACGTATGGCAATTAGCAAGAGGAAGGCAGGTATCTACCGGAGACAGCATTTGATAGAAGTCCATTCCGGTACACTCTGGTGTAAACGACACTGAGCAGATGTTCATTGTTTAATAGCATGACCAGCCAGTCAGTGTAATGTAATTTCCTCAAATTACCGCTGTTCCAAAAGGATTTTCTATGTCCGACGTCAATCCTCTTGTCAGCATCATCATGCCAAGTTACAACTATGGTTGCTATGCGCTTGTAATTCATGATATATACCTCTGTCGTCATACCTAACTACAATGGCCATGACGTCTTGCCCACATGTCTGGATGCGTTATTGCATCAGACACGGCCGCCAGACGAGATTATCGTCGTGGACGACGCATCGCTTGACAACTCGCCCGCGTTGGTGCGCGAGAGATATCCGCAGGTAACCCTGATAGTGATGCCGGTCAACGGAGGGTTCTGCCGGGCGGCTAATGCTGGGCTTCGGGCTGCCAGAGGTGATCTACTGGCACTGATTAATAACGACACTGAGGCCGATTCTCACTGGCTGGCCGAGTTGGTGGCGACACTGGAGACACATCCGGATGTAGGCTTCTGTGCCTCAAAGATGTTGTTTCATGACCGACGCGACAGGATCAATTCGGCGGGACTATTCATGCGTATTGATGGGGTGGGGCGCGACATCGGGTATGGGCAGCCAGATGGGCCAGAATTCGCCAGCATGCGAGAAATCTTTGGAGCCAGTGGTGGAGCGGCGCTCTACCGTCGAAAAATGTTGGAAGATGTTGACCTGTTCGACGAAGAATTGGTGGCTTACGCCGAAGACCTTGATTTGAGTTTCCGTGCACAACTGCGTGGCTATCGATGCCTCTATGTGCCTACCGCTATGATATACCATCGTGGTAGCATCACTTATCAGCGCGAGAGCCCCCCTGCTGTGTACTACGGCAGTCGGAACATGCTCATGGTGATTATTAAGAGTATGCCAATAGGGCTACTGCGTCGCTATTGGCCACGCATGCTAGCAGCACATGTCTACCAGGTGGTTTATTTCACTCTTAGGGGACACAGTTGGGCAGCAATGCGTGGGAAAATGGATGCTTTAAAACGGCTGAGGACAACCTTGGCCAAACGAAAGGCGATCATGCAGACTCGACGAGTTTCAGATAGTTATATTGACTCCATTCTGCAAAAGGACTTCCAAGACAGCATTCATTTCTCTTCAAGGTAATCTGATGCGTATTTGCCTGGATATCTCCCCTGCAGTGCATCGCCGGGCGGGCCTGGGACGCTATGCTCAGGAGCTCACGGAGGCCCTGCTGTACCTGGATAAGGAGAACGAGTACGTTGCCTTCTACAATGGCCCTCGAGGGGTCGTCCCCCAGCCACCCCTGGATCGCCTGCCTCGTCTGACGGTGGGCCTTTCCAACAAGCCCTGGCGCATGAGCATACTCCTGGCACACCATTTGGGGCTTAATTTGGACCGCCTTTTCCCGGGGGTCGACCTCCTCCATAGCACAGACCATCTGCTGCCCCCGCTGCGGCGAGTGCGGACCGTATTCACCGTCCACGATCTCGTCTTCCTGTTCTTCCCGGAGTATCACCTCCCACTGAACCGTTGGTATTTGACTCTGATGATGCCGCGCTTCATTCGCCGGGCTGACGCCGTGATCACGGTTTCGGAATGCTCCCGGCGGGACTTGGTTCGGCTTTACCGCCTGGACCAGGCCCGCATCCACGTCATCTACGAGGGCATAGACGACCACTTCCGGCCGGTAGAAGACCGGGAAGTCCTGGCGGCGGTGCGCCGACAATACGGCTTGCCCGATGGCTTCATTCTCTACGTAGGCACCATCGAGCCGCGCAAGAACCTGACGACACTGCTGAAGGCGTACCAGACACTCAAGGGGCAAGGATTGGAGTCCAAACTGGTCATCGTGGGCAAGAAGGGGTGGCTATATCAAGATTTCTTCCGGCGACTTCGGGAGTTGGGGCTGGAGGGCCAGGTGATCTTTCCCGGCTACGTCCCCGACGATGACCTGCCGGCCATCTACAGTGCCGCCCAGGTCTTTGCCTTCCCATCGCTTTACGAGGGCTTTGGCTTGCCGCCGCTGGAAGCGATGGCCTGCGGCGCGCCGGTCGTTTGTTCCAACACGTCGTCGCTGCCTGAGGTCGTCGGCGACGCGGCGATCCTAGTGAACCCGCGCGACGTCGGCGAGATCGTCGCGGCGATTGAGCGCGTGATCGCGGACAGCACGTTGCGTGACGCAATGCGCGCCAAAGGAATTGCCCAAGCCGCGAAATTTTCTTGGGAACGCGCAGCGCGGGAAACGCTCGAGGTTTATGCCAATGTCCAAGGAGTTTAATTTTTTGTGGGAGAACGCGCAAGCGGCAGCGCATTTGAATGTAACCGAGATGAGGCATCTTGCCAGCCGCGTCGCGCTTTTGAGCTACATCCGCATTGCCAACGAGATCGCGCGCCAGGAGCGCGGCGGCAGGATTCTCGATTGGGGATGCGGATATGGGCAAATGTCGTATCTCTTACAGCAACGCGGCTTCGACGTAGTAAGTTACGATGTCGGCTGCGCTTCCCAGGACGCGCGCCTGCCGCTGTCGCGTGAAATTCATGCAATCATCGGCGATGACTCGGTGCGTCTGCCCTTTCCTGATGCGCACTTCGATGCCGTCTTGTCGTGCGGCGTGCTTGAGCATGTGCCGGACGAAGAGGGTTCGCTCGCGGAAATTCACCGGGCGCTCAAGCCGCGCGGCATCTTTTTTATTTACAATCTTCCGCAAAAATATTCGTATAAGGAATTTCTGATTGCCCGGTTCAAGCTGGGTTACACACACGAACGCAAATACACGCTGGGTGCTGCCCGCGCGCTCTTGGCCAAGCACGGGTTTCAAATCGTGCACAGCCACCGCACTGGAATTTTGCCGCACACCCTGACGGGGCTGCCCGCGCGCGTGCGCTCGATGTACGACATCGCCGCGCGGCAGATTTTGATCGCCGATCGTTTGTTGTCGCGCGTGCCGGTGCTAAACCAAACGAGCGAAGTGTTGGAGATCATCGCCCGCGCGCAGTGATTCTGAGCCTACGCTTTTCGCCATAGATGGACGCTACATCCAGGATCATTTTCCCGGCATCGGTCGGTACACCTACTACAATCTGATCGATGCACTTGCGCGCGTCGCGCCGGATGATTCGTTCGTCGTTTTACACAATCTTGCCCTGCGCAATACGCGTTACGATCTCGCCACGCCGGCGCGCCATCCGAACATCGAACTGCGCGGGAAAGGCCTGGCACAGGCGGCCAGGTTTTCCTGGGAAGGGGCAGCCAGGGAGACCCTGCGGGTCTATGAGTCGGTGTTAGGGAGTGCGATTAGGCTCCAAAACCTGACTCATGAAGTACCATTTGGCCTTGACACTGGCCGCGCCTCGTGCTAGAATGCGTTCCACTTTTGTTTCACGCTTATCTAGGGTGACAGGGCACCGCCCCCTCCCAATGATTATGATCCCAGCGAACTCTTCACAGGCCAGCCGGCGTTCGCTCAGTTATCGTGACCTCTCGAGGAGACATATCCATGACCCTCGTTAGAAGCCAAAGCGAGCGAGGCCCCACCCGTCGGCAGTTTCTCAGTTGGGCCATCGGCTCCATTGGCGCCTTCATCGCCGCCGCCCTGGGGGTACCTCTCCTGGGGTACGTCGCCTCCCCGGCCTTGAAGACGCAGGACAAGCCCTGGGCCGACGTGGGTGCCACGGACCAGTTCAAGGCCGGTGAGCCCGCCAGGGTAGACTATCTGGAGGAGCACAAGGATGGCTGGATCGAGACCTCCAGCCTGAGATCGGCCTGGGTGGTGCGCCAGGCCGACTCCAGTTTCGTAGTCTTCAACCCCAAATGCACCCACCTGGGCTGTCCCTATAGCTGGGAGGCCGATACCAAGCAATTCCTTTGCCCGTGCCACACCGGCATCTTCGACATAACCGGGAAGGTCGTCTCTGGGCCTCCCCCACGCCCCCTGGATCGGTTCCAACACAAGGTTGAAAACGGCCGTTTATTTGTCCGGCAGGAGGCATCCCGTGTTGGATAGAGCACTGGATTGGATTGACGAAAGGGCCGGCATCCGTGCCGTTTGGGGCGCCATCTTCGACCGGCTCATCCCTAGAGGCGTGGGTTGGTGGTACACCTTCGGGAGCGCCTGCTTGTTCTTGTTCATCCTCCAGGCGACTACCGGCAGCTTCCTGGCCTGGTATTACTCCCCCACCCCCGACCATGCCTACGACAGCATCCTGTACATCATGAACCAGGTGGCCTTCGGCTCCATCATCCGAGGCATCCACCACTGGTCGGCCAGCGCCATGGTGGTGATGGTGGTGGCCCACATGTTGCGGACCTTCTTCTTCGGCGCGTACAAGTACCCGCGAGAGTTAACCTGGGTGGTGGGCGTCTTTCTCCTCCTGGTCACCCTGGGCTTCAGCTTCACCGGCTATCTCCTGCCCTGGGACGAAAAGGCCTACTGGGCCACGGTGGTGGGCACGGAGATCGCCGGCTCCGCCCCGCTGGTAGGAGATTTCATCCTGCGATTGATGCGCGGAGGCCACGAGCTGGGGGCGGTCACCCTGGCGCGCTTTTACTCCATCCACGTGTTGCTCTTGCCTGCGGCCATGGTGCTTTTCATCGGCATCCATCTTTTCTTGGTTATAAAAATCGGGATCTCCGCGCCACCCGACGATAAGTGATTGGCTTTAGTCAATTTGCAAAGGGGGCATTGGCCCCCTAGCCCCCAAGGGGGAGTGGTCTAGATGGACGAGGAAGAGAAGCTCGCTTACAAGAAGCACTATGAGGAACTGAAGAAAAAAGGCTTGCCCTTTTTCCCCGACGTCATCATCAAAGATGCCCTGATGGCGCTCTTCGTGTTCCTGGTGATCCTCTTCCTGGCCACATTCCTGGGCGCTCCCCTGGAGAATCGCGCCGATCCCGCCGGCGCCTCCAAGGCGCCCCGGCCCGAGTGGTATTTTCTCTTCCTGTTCGAGCTCTTGAAGTACTTTCCCGGCAACCTGGAGTTCGTGGGGGCCCTGGTGTTTCCCACCATCGCCATCCTGGTGCTCCTGCTGCTCCCTTTTCTCGACCGCAGCCCGCGGCGGCATCCCACCAGGAGACCCGTGGCCGTGGGCGTTGCCGTCTTAGTCCTGGCCGGCCTGTCTATCCTCACCTTCCGTGGCGCGACTGCGCCGGCGCCGCCCGTGCTGGCCACCGCCCCGGAGCCAGGGGCAAGGCTCACCCCCCTGGAACGCGCAGGCCTGCGTGTCTACCAGGAGCAGAGCTGCGGCGTCTGTCACCAGATCAACGGGGTTGGCGGTGGCATTGGCTCGGACTTATCCACGGTGGGGAAACGCCTGACCCCGGACTGGCTTTTTAAACATCTGGAGAACCCTCAGGCCCTGGCCCCTGGCTCGGCCATGCCCACCATCAAGCTCACCAACGACGACCTCATGGCCCTCACCGCCTACCTGCTTAGTCGCAAGGTAAAAGAGGCCCCTGTCGGTGCGGTGGAGGGGGTCCTTTCCCCCGCTGCCACTGCCGGCAAGGCCGTCTTCGCCACCTATTGCAACGCCTGCCACCCAGGCGGCAATGCCGGCATCGGGCCCAAGCTGGTGGGGGATGCCTTCAATCAGCGCTACGCGAAAGATGATGCTTTGGTGAAGATCATCCGCCAGGGCAAGGGCTCCATGCCCGCCTCCACGCCGGAGCAGATCAGCGATCAGAAGCTTTCGGACCTCATCGCCTACCTGCGAGCGTTGAAAGAGGCCAAATAAGCACCAGGCAAGGAGAAAAGCCCTATGAAATATCGCATCCTGAGACCGGCCATAGCGGCCGGATTGGTCCTTCTTTTGTCCTTGCTTTTCGCCAATCTGGGCCTGGCCGGCGATGTAGAGTCGGGCAAGACGGTCTATGATAAGAACTGCGCCGCTTGCCACGGCGCCGCCGGCGTGGGGGCCTCCGGACCAGCCCTCAAAGGCTCAGATTTCACTAAAGAATTTGATACGATAGACAAGATAAAAGCCGTGATCCGCAAGGGCACACCCAAGGGTATGCCTCCCTACAGTGCCTCCCAGATCAGCGATGCCGATCTGGACAACCTGGTGGCCTACATCCAGAGCCTCTCCCCTGCCGCCGCTCAACCCACGCCTTTACCAGTAAAGGGCCTCCAGCCCACGGCTACGGCCGTGGCCACCGCCGTGCCGCCCAGGCCCGGCGACGTGGGCCGCGGATACGTAGACCCTAGCGTCTACGTCTCACCCCCAGGGGTGCAGGGAGGCGAGGATTGCGCGGGCTGCCACGCCACCATTTCGCCCGGGGCAGTGAAAGACTTCAAGTTGAGCAAGATGTTCCAAAAGGGCGTGGGCTGTGCCGACTGCCACGGCAAACACCCCGACGTGAAGATGCCCACTCCGGATACCTGCGGCAAATGCCACAACCCCCAGTTCACCCAGCACATGACCGGCAAACATGGTGTGGGCTGGGACCTGCACCAGGGAGCCGCCCGGCGCCTGGCCCAGTATCCAGCCATGCAGGAGGAGGGGTGTGGGGCATGTCACAGCGTTCAAAAACGCTGCGATTCCTGCCATACCCGCCATGTCTTCTCGCCCAAGGAAGCCAAGGAGCCCCGGGCCTGCGCCACCTGCCACATGGGCCCCGACCACTCCCAGTACGAATACTACGAAAGCTCCAAGCACGGCGTGATCTACAACGTGGAAGGCAAAGGCTGGGAGGAGGGCGGCCGGGTACCCACCTGTGTCACCTGCCACATGTACAAAGGGACCCACGACGTGAGCCAGGGCATCACCCTGGGCGGCGCCTCCCAGGGGAAATTCGTGGGGAACGAGGACACGGGCAACAAACAGGCCAAGGACCCAGGTTCCGGGATCATGATGAACGGCATCACCAAAGCGACCTTCGATCGCGAACGGGCCAAGATGTTGGCCAACTGCACCCTCTGCCACGACCGGCGCTTCGCCGAGCACAAGCTGGGCAATGCCGATGAGATCAAGCGCCAATCGGACTCCATCGCCGGGGAGGCCCTCAAGGTCATCGAGGGGCTTTACAAAGACAAACTCCTGGACCCCATGCCGGAGAACCGGCCACCCAATCCCCTGGCCGGTCACACCCTAGTCCTGACCGGGCAGCAGCTTTACGAGAAGACCTCCCAGATCGAGGCCATGTTCTTCCGCATGTATAAGTTCGACCTGATCCAGGCCTGGAAAGGCGCCTACCACGCCAGCCCCGACTACACGCACTGGTACGGTAACGCCCCTCTGAAACTGGATCTGGATGAGATCAAGGGTGAGGCCTCCAAGCTCCGGCGCCTCGCGGCCTTGGAGTCGAAATCCGGGCCCGTGGCCAAACCCGAGGTCACGCCTGCCCCAGCCAAAGCGGCGGCCGCCGGCATATCGCCGGAGCAATATTACGCTCTGGGCGTGGCCGCGGTGGCGCTCTTCATGAGCGGCGCTATGGTGCTATTGTGGTGGATCACTGGCCGGAGGAGGGAAGATTGAATCCCACCTGGCACTGCGATCAAAAGTTCGGCCGGAGGAAATTCGCTCCTCCGGCCTTTTTGCACCCTTTTTCACCCCAAGGGCTCATTTCTTAGGCTGATGGCAGACCCGGCACGAATCGTTGGCTCGCCCGGCGTGATCGGCGGGCACCGGCTTGGCCCCGCCCGGCCCGTGGCAGAGCAGGCAATTGTCGCGGCCCTCCAGGGCATGGCGGATATCCGGGGCCGCGACCGCCGGTGCCGGGGCGGTGGCTGTGGCCCCGGCGGCCGGGGTCCAGATGGGCGCGGGGGTTGGCGTCGGCAGGGGCAGGGTGGGCACGCTAGGCTGGGCCTCGATCAGGCTCACGTACTTCTTCCACCCGGTGCCGTGACAGCTAACGTTGGCGCAAAAGCTCTGGTCTTTGAGGTCAGGCTTCGGACTGTACTTGATCGGCCCGTGGCAGCTCTGGCAGGCAGGGCTAACCTCGGAGCGGTGCCTGGCCATCCAGTCCCCGGCCAGGTGGGAGGCAGGTTCGGTAAGGGTGACGATGGGGATGTCGTGGGGCGGCGGTTGGCCCTCGGTCACGGTCCTGGGGATGGAATGGCAGATGTTGCACTGCAAGCGGATGTTATTTCTCTCCACCGGGACGGCTGTGTCCGTGGCCAGGTGCTTCCCGTCGTGGCAGCGGAAGCAGCCGGGAAACTCCTTATGCCCGACGTTGTTGGGATAGGTCTGCCAATCCACCTCCAGGTGGGGGAAGTTCGTTTCCTTGTAGGTCGTCTTTAAGAGGTCGATGGCCGTCTTGATGGCCGAAGACTTCTTAGAATACACGTCGGGATATGAGGACCGGTAAAAACCGTCCAGGCCATCGATGGCCTTCATGGCATCGTCCGGGGAAGGATACCTGGCATTTAATACCTCTACGCCCATTTTCGCGATAAAGGGGATGCTCTTGTCAATGCGCTGAAAGGCCAGGAGGTTATCCATTGACAGTTCCGGGGACCGGACCAGGTGAGAGGCGCGGTTGTGGCAGTCGATGCAGTCCATGCGCCGCTTCGGAAGCCTGGCAATCTCTTCGGCAGAGATCTTGGAATTAATGTCTAGATACTCCGTCTTCTTGCCGGATTTGTCTATCACCTGGACCCAGGGAATATCTTGTTTGAACTTGTCGGTGGCCACGTAATAGACCTCGGCCTCCACGTGCCAGTGAATGCCCATGCTCAGGCCGTCCCGGGAGGAGCCGCCTCGGGTCTTCATGATCAGGTAGGTGCGCGTCTCGGTGTTCTTTTCGTCGTCCAGATAACGCTTGACCTCCCGGATCTTATCGCCGTAGAATTTCTCCGGCCAGTGGCATTTCTCGCAAGTGTCTCGAGAGGGCCGTAGGTTTCGGACCGTGATGGGTAGCTCGTACCTGGTGAAGGCCACATCTATAACGTGGCGGCTATCTTCAATACGGGTGGCAATGGCAGTGTTAACCCCCTTGCCGATGTGGCAATTGACACAGTCCACCCGGGCGTGGGGGGAACGCTGGTACGCGGTGTATTCTACCGGCATGGTGTGGCAGGTGGTGCCGCAAAAAGCCGGGGTGCTCATGTAATCCCAGGTATACACGATGCCCATGAACAGCACGATCATCACCAGGGCGGTCCCGCCTACCAAAACGACACGACGGCGCATTCGGGCCTGGCGAAGATCGATGAACTGAAAGATGCGCGGGAAAGCCATACCTATTTTCCTTTCTCGACGAAATATAAAAGCCGCTTGGCGGTGCGCCAGCTCAAGCCGGCCTGAGTCATCGCACAGCACTCAGGCCAGCCTCGCCGCGGCCTGAAGCTCAACATAAAGCCATATCGCCCTGTTCGGTAGCTCGCCCGAGTTTCAGCAGGAGGATATATCCGGGCGCTCGGTTAGCCGCGCTCTGAGCCATCGTTGTCCGCCGCAGCTTGTGATATCATCCTGGCATACTCCAGGGGATGCTCCTCGATCATGCGCTGCTTGGAGATCTTGCCGGTGAAGATGGACGTGTCGAAAGGAAAGATCCCAGGGCGGAGGTGCGCGTTGTATACGTGCCAGGTGAGGACCGCCAGTGCCGCCAGGATCGCCTCCCCACCGTGGGCGGCCTTGGCCGCCGGGATTATTTCACCGGGCATAAGCCGGGTGACCTGGGCCGGGAAGATCATCATCACTCCGGTGATCCCCATGATCACGAAGCCCCAGACCACAGCCCAATACTCCACCTTCTGCTTGAAATCGTAACGGTCACACCGCGGCTCTACCTTCCGGCGGCCAAGGTAATACAAGAACGCCCCCCAGGCATCGGTCAGGTCCTTCATGGTGGGAAGCATCCCCAGGCTGGAACGCTTGGTCGCGATCTCGTAGGAGCTGTAGACCAGGTGAAAGGCGCCCAATAACCCGAAGGTCAGGGCTGAGAGCCGGTGGATAACGCGGGCGAGCTCGATGCCGCCGAAAAGAGCGATAACGGCATCGGAAAGCACATAGGCGCTGAACTTCTGCGGCAGGCCGGTCAAACATAGCAAGGTGAAACTTACCAGGAGCACGACGTGTTCGATGCGCCGCACCAGGTTGAACCGGATAAGCGAATCGTTCTGAGCCTGGAACATGTAGCCCTACACCTTTCTCCGGCGATTCACTATGGATCGCACGTAGTCCAAAACGATGAATACCATCATCCCGCCGATGGTGACAGGAATGAAGATCTTGTAGAACAGGTTCACGTAGTAGACTAAGGCGTAACGATCCCTGTTGGGCTGGTAGTGGCTCGTCCAGGCCGCCGGGAAGTTCTCCGTGACATCGGGGTGACACTTGCGGCAGGTCTTCACTAGATTCTGCCGCACCACGGAGGATGTTGGGTCGTCCACCTGTTTGATGTCGTGCACCCCATGACAGTCGGTGCACACGGCCTTGTAAGTCCAGATGTTCGGGTTCTCAGCCTTGACCAGGCTCACCGTCACGCCATGGAAGTCCGCCAGGTAGGTCTGGAACACCTGAGTGGAGATCTTGTACTTGCCCATGAGCCTCTCGTCGCTGTGGCACCTGGAGCACATCTCCGGCGTGCCCACCCGGAACACAGCCACCCTGGGGTCGTGGATGTTATGGACGCCGTGGCAATCGGTGCACACCGGAACGTCCACGTTGCTCTCCTCCAGGAGCGCCTTGCCATGCACGCTGGAGCCATAGGCAAAGTAGATGTTAGAGTGACAGGTGCCACAGGTATCCGAGATCCTCCGGCGGGGCTTATTGGGAGGCGTTACATAGTGGGCGCTATGGCAATCCGTGCAGACCGGTGCCTGGAAGTTGCCCCCAGCCAGGACCTTGGCGTGCATACTGTCCAGGGTCCTGGTGTAGTTATCGAGGTGACACTTGCGGCAAAGCTGATAGGCGGTCAGCGCGTAGTCTCTCTTGTTGCGAGCCTGCAACTTCGGGTGAGGGTAGCCTTTGATGTCCACGTGGCAATCCGCGCAGCTCACATCCCCGCCGCCGTGAACCGATTTATAGAAGTTCTTGGTATCAATGAAGAGGGAAAGCTTGCTGCCGTCGCTCAGGGTTGTGGAGAGCTCCAGGTTATTGTGGCACGCAAGGCAGGCCTGGTCTGGGGACCGGGCCGCCGGGGGCTCCGCGGTGGGACCCGCGGGGGCGGTGGGTGCTGGTGCGGTGGGAGCCGCGGCGGCCCGGTGGCACGCTAGACAGGTCTCGTTGCCTCGGCCCTTGTGGTTCGCGGGGGTGGCCTTGGCCCCACCCTCGACATGGCAGGTCAGGCAGTTGGTTCGCCCCTCGATGGCGTGGGGGACCGTTGGCTGAGCCAGCGGCTGCGCCCGCACCAGGGCGGGATTCTTTACTAGAAAAAACAGGGCTACTCCCAGGCCAGCAAGGACGCCGAAACCGAGAGTCCTGGCCACCGGGGACGAGACCCGCATCCTCTTCTCCTTGGAGAAAAGCCGAAAAGCCACCCCACCAGAGGGAAAGACGAGGCCGGCCAAAGAGCCACAACTATTTATGGTACCGGCGCTCTTCCCTGACGCTCACCCGGTTGGTTGGACGCGGTGAACGGCCGTAATCATAGCACAAAATTATGCTAAACGCAATAATACTACAAACCATAGTGCCTCAATTCACTATAAATTGACATGGAGCCGAGTGAGTGATATCATTCACATTGGAGGACCGTTGCAGAGGACGGTTGCTCCCCAGCCGATAGGCCCCGTGCTGGGTTCGGAAAAAGAGATGGCCTATGATACCGACTCGCTCAGGCACCAAGCGATGACGCTATCTGGTTATGCCTTAGTGTGCAGGGGGTGATCCAAATGTTTGAGGATACCCTGGTCGTCGCAGCGATGCTGTCTGCTCGCATCGGGCTGCCCCTCGTCCTGGCTCTGGCTGCCGGTGCCTTGCTGCGCCGCTGGTACCTGGCCCGAGGGGTGCAGCCGCTCGCCTACTCCATAAGGAGCGCTAAGCAAGCCGCCGGCAGCGGAAGGGCCAGGCCCGCCTTCTCCCACGCGCCTCGCTGCTGGGACGTCAAGAACTGCCCCCCGCAGGTCAGGGAGAAGTGCCCGGCCTATTCGCACCCGAAGATGCCCTGCTGGCTGGCGATCCAGTTGGTGGAGGGACGAACGCCCACCGACTGCGCAACCTGCGTGTTACACGCGCCGGTGACGACCAACAATAGCGGCCGCCACCAGGCCTGAACGCTCCAGAGACATCCTGGTCACTGAAAACCTGGGGTCGACCCTATGAAGTACCCGGATTGGGTAGGAGCGTGGGGTCGCCCCATTCTCCTCTCACACTACTGGACGTGGGGGTCCGCATCCGGAAGTTCGCCAAACGTTCCGGATCAGGAGGACTTGCACCTCCAAATCAGCACCATGCCGGGCGCTGCCAGTAAGGGGAGGACCATCACGAGGGAAATAGCTTCCCCGCTGGGTGAGAAAGGCCGGTCTCTACGGCTTCTTCCCCTGGGGATGGCAGGTAGCACAAGGCACCGCCGTGGCCACGATTCCCTTGGGGCTATGCTTCGCCTCCACCGCCGGCGGCGTGTGACAGGTCGTGCAGGTGTACCTACTGAAATCCCTACCGGCGTGACAGGTAGAGCAATCGCTGGCCCCACTGTGGTTCTGAGGGAACTTGTGGGTCAGCTTCGCTGGCCTCCACCCTTCTGGTGAGTGGCACTTCGCGCAATCGCTCCTCCAGGTGTGTGGCGCCGGCGGGGCATGGCACAGGGCACAATCGTACTTCAGACCGGTGAGCCGCTGGACACCATGGCACTGGCTGCACTGCAACGCAGCGTGCCGCCCCACCAGTTCGACCGGGTGTCGGAAGGTGTGCTCGGTCCAACTCGCCCGGGAGGTGTGGCAACGGCTACAGGCCACATTGATACCATGGGGAGATACGTGGCAGGTCTGGCAATACTCTGGCGAGCCCACTTTGAGTTTGGAATGACACTCCTGGCAGCTTTCCCTGAGAATCCCCCGCTCTCTGGCTGGCTCGTGCCTGGGGATGATGACCTTGTGGCAACTCATGCAGGCCACCTCAGCCTCGCCGTGAGGGCACGTCTGCGGCGTGTGGCAAACGGTGCAATCGCGCACCTCATGCGGCTCTACATCGCCTTTCCTGGCCTCGCCAGGGGGAATATGCACCAGACGACCATGGCAATCCGCACAGCGCTCTTTAGTGTGCTTGGAGTGAGCTATCCGTAGAGTGGTACGGAGGCTCTCCTCCGGGCGCTTCTCCCGAGAATGGCAACGCAGGCAACTCTCATCTTTAACATCAGGGTTCTCCGGGATATGGTAGCCTGCGGTCAGGTGGACCAGAGTGTGCCGGGCCCCCGCCAGGTTGACCTTGAGATACCCCGCAAGACCGGGCTCGGTGTGGCAGTCCAGGCAGTTGACCCCGTAGTGGAGGGAGGTGCGCCATTGGTCGTAGGCGGGCCGGATTTCGTGGCAGGTCACGCAGAAATCAGGGCGCGAAGAGAGGGCCACACCACCGGCGCCTACCAACAGGAGCACCCCCAAAAGAGCACCCAGGAGCAAGAGCACCTTTCGCCCTGCCACCAGAAAGGCGACCAGGCGGCGGATGATGGCCCTCGTGAAAACTACCCTGCGCATCACCACCTCCACCGAAATTAGGTCAGAACTACCGGCAAGGCGGCAGCGATCGCCAGATACCGGAGGATTACCCCACCCAAAAGCACGCTACCGTCCGACACCAGAACGGCATAGGGCATCAACGGTTTCCCCATCACCACCTCGTAGATGTAGATCAGCATGGGGTCAACAATGCCAAAGAAGACAATGCCGATCCAGAAGAGGACGCTATACCGTCCAGAGATCAACATGGCCACCGACTGCGCGGCAGTCACCGAGCCGTTGGCCACGATAAAGAGCCAGCAGAAGATGAAGACTGTCTCGGTGATGATCATGGCCGAGTGGACCTGGTTGACGTAGAAGTACTGGCGAGCTAGGGCCACCCCATCCCGCTCCGCGGTCATGGCTGTAATCTCCGAGAAGACCACCACCGCCGCCAGGCCGGTGGAGAGCGCCGAGACGAAGAAGAGCATGGGGAGGATAGAGGTATTCCAGAGTGGAAAACCGTGCACCACCCCCAGGAGGAGGCCGGTGTAGATAGCCACGCCCAGGGCCAAAAGGGTTCCCACCTGGAGCAAGAGTGTCCGGTGACGGCGCACCATCCCTCGGAGAGCCGTGACCCCGCGCCAGGGAGGGGTCAGGAAATCTACCTCTAGCCATCCCAGGAGGAGGGCCACAGGGATAAAGAGGGTAAGGAGCCAGGTCCCCCAGAGCATGGGGGACTGGACATTCCCCGCGTAGAGCCAGATGAGCCGCCAGGGGTTGGTTTTGCCGGCTCCCAGGTCCAAGAGAAGGCAAGGGATCCCCAAAGCCACCAGAGGGCCGCTGATCAGCAATCCCCCTCGTACCAGGGGGCGGGATTCGGGCCGACGGAGGGCCTCCGCCGTGGCCGCAGTGATGAAGGTCCCTGCTCCCACCCCAGCCAGGAAGAGATAAAGTGCAATCCAGATTCCCCAGGTCATCCCCACACCTCGCTCTGTCAACCAGCGATTGGTAACTGGTCTGATAATGGCTAAGTCAACAATCCTCAATCGGAAATCGCAGTTCGGAAATCACCGTATATAGTAGATATTCGGCCCATTTCCCAGGTCAGGACGGAGTTGCGCTGCTTTCTTTTGGATGATCAATCGCGACACTTCGCTATCAGGGTCACTCAGATCACCGAAGGTGCGCGTCTCCACCGGGCAGGCGATGACACAGGCCGGGGCGACCCCCTTGGCGATGCGATGGACACAAAAGCGGCACTTCTCGGGCACGCCAATCTTCTCGTTGAAGATGCGGGCCTGGTAGGGGCAACCGACCATGCAATACTTGCAGCCGATGCAGCGAGCCTGGTCAATAAGCACCAGCCCATCCCGTCGCTTGTAGGAGGCCCCGGTGGGGCAGACACTGACACAGGTAGGGCGCTCACAATGCATGCACTGCACAGGGAGAAAGCGCCTGGTCACGGCGGGGTAAACCCCGTCTTCGCTGGAGAGGACTCGGATCCAGTGCTCGTAGGGCTCTAGCCCCCACTCCATCTGACAGGCCACAGTGCAGGCGTTGCACCCTACGCATTTTGTCAGGTCAATCACCATACCATATCTTGGCATCCTCTCTCACCTCATAGGAAACGTGGCACCTGGCACCCCTTCTACCCTCGCCTCACCGTCACTATCGTCTCTCCCAAAGCTGCCCCACCGACAAGGGGCTCAGCTTGGTCAGCGATGAGGGCAGAATCGTTCCCCCCTTGCCCAAAGGCAAAGGGGCGGAGCTTACTGTCACGGCCATAGCCGTGGGCCAGGAAGACCGCCTCGGGATGAATCCCCTCGGTGAGCCTGGCTCGCACCCGCACCTGACCAGTAGGCGAGGTTACTATTACCCAATTCCCGTTCTCAATGCCCAGGCGGGCTGCCCGGGCGGGGTGAATCCAGAGGGTGTTCTCTTTGCCCAGAGCCGCCATGTAAGGGTTTCCCTGAGTGGCGGTGCCGGTGTGCATGGCTTCATGGCCGGTCAGTAGACGGAAGGCGTGGATGTCAGGCATGGTACGCGGCGGCTCGTAGACCGGTAGCGGCTCAAGACCTTTCGCCATCAGGGCCTCCGAGTAGAGCTCCACCTTGCCACTGGGGATGGTGAAGCGGGGTGGGCCTTGCGTGGGCTCGGTCTTTCCCTGCCAGACCCCAGACTTTTTCAGCGCTTCCAGCGTCAGGCCGATAGTCTTCAATTGGGCCTGGATGGTTTCCTCCACCGCAAACTCAAGGAACCTGCTTAACCCCAACGCCTGGGCCAGGCCGATGATGATCTCTGTGGCTGGCTTCGTATCGTAGAGCGGCTTCACCACCGGTTGTCGCAGGGCGACTTCCGAAACCAGGCGGGTAGAGACGATCAGAGGATCCAAGCGTTCCAAATAAGTGGATTCCGGCAGAACGTAGTGGGCCATCTGAGCCGTCTCGCTCATCTGCACGTCAATGACCACCAGGAGTTCCAGTTTGGCCAAGGCCTTCTCTACCTTGGTGGTATTAGGGAGGGAGCGCGCCGGGTTGGCATGGTTAACGACCAGTGCTGCAATGGGGTACGGCTCCTCGGAGAGGATGATCTCTGGGAGGAGTTGAGCCAGGCCCTCCTCTGGCTGGGCCAGAGGATAGAGGCCATCGCCAGCACCGTCGGCCCGCTTACTCGTCACCGGGGGCGTAGCAGGGGGAGTAAAGCTCCCCAACCCAGGGACCGGCGGGAAGAGGAGGCCACCCCGGGCACCGTAGCTCCCCACCAGGGCGTTGAGACAGAATGCGGCCCGAGCGGTTTGGAACGAGT
>JBFMCB010000045.1:0-19145 GCA_040754915.1 Chloroflexota bacterium
CCGGTCACGGAAAAATACGCCCAACAGATTGGGGCCGATGGCTATGCCCCTGACGCCAGCCGGGCGGTTACGCTCGCCAGGTCCCTGTTGGCAAAATGAAGGCGGGAAGCCGCTGGGATCGGCGGAGCCCATTAAGCGGCAAAAGAGATGGCGCGCGAGTAAGTATACCCACCAAAGTGACCGCCCTCGCCTTACCAGCGAAAACATGACGAAGGATAGCAAGTTATGCTGGCACGAGATCGTTTGCTGACTGCTCTGCAACACCGGGAGCCGGATCACGTCCCGTTTGACCTGGGCAGCAATCAGGTTACAGGGATTTCCGTGGTCGCTTACCGCAACTTACGCGCACACCTCGGGCTGCGGCCGGTGGAACCGGCTCTGTGCGATGCGATCCAACAGTTAGCTCTGCCGGATGAAGACGTGCTGACCCTACTGCAAGCGGATGCGCGCGGCCTATTCCCACTCAACAGCCACAACTGGAACGTCCGCGACGAGGATGCCGGAGAGTACTGGGCATATCACGACGAATGGGGCATCACCCATCATCGGCCAAAGCAGGGCGGCTTGTACTACAGCATCGTGAAGGTGCCGTTGGGGGATCCGGAATCGTCGGCGCAGGACATCGTGCGGCATCCCTGGCCGGACATGGCTGACCCGCAGCGCATCGCCGGGCTACGCGAACTAGCCGAGCAGCATCGAACCGCAGGTTACGCGGTGATGCTTAAGGACCCGTTCGCCGGCATCTTTGAAATGGGTCAGCGCATTCGCGGCATGGAAAATCTGCTGATGGATATGGCGAGCAATCGTTCTTTGACGGAAGCGCTGTTCGAGAAACTGCTCGAGCTCAAGCTGGATTTTTGGAACATGGCGTTGCCGCGTTTAGGGGATGTTGTTGATGTGATCTCCATCGCCGACGATTATGGCACACAAGAGTCGCTGCTTATCTCGCCCGCGATGTTTCGCCGCTTGATCAAACCGCGATTGGCGACGCTGATCCGCGCGCTCGAAACGCTTGCACCACAGTGTTGCATCTTCTTCCACTCCTGCGGCGGCGTGCGCCCCATTATCCCCGACTTCATCGAGCTGGGAGTGGATATACTCAACCCAGTGCACTTTCGGGCGGCAGGGATGGAGCCGCACGCACTCAAGCGCGATTTCGGCAAGGACCTGGTCTTCTGGGGCGGTGGGGTGGACACCCAAGGCGTCCTGCCAAACGGCACGCCGGATCAGGTGCGCGACGATGTGCGTCGCAACATCGAAGCGCTGGCTCCAGGTGGCGGCTATGTCTTCAACACCGTGCATAACATCCAGGCCGACGTGCCGCCGCAAAATATCATGGCGATGTGGGAAGCCTGGCGAGACTATGGCAGGTATTAATGAGACTTGCGAGGGGCTATGGCTAAGGACGATGATTACCTGCTCAAGATCGAGGGATTGAAGACCTGGTTCTATACCCTGGATGGAGTCGTCCGGGCTGTGGATGGGGTATCCCTGGAGATCGAACCCGGGAAGACATTGGGTTTGGTCGGGGAATCGGGCTGTGGGAAGAGTGTCACCGCTCATTCTATCCTGCGACTGTTGCCAGCGAAGATCGCCAGAATCGTCGATGGGCGAATCCTTTTCCGGCGGCGCGAGGGAGGAGAAATCGTCGATCTTACCACCGTTGACCCCCAAGGCGACCTGATCCGCAGTATCCGGGGCAATGAGATCGCCATGGTCTTCCAGGAACCCATGACCTCTCTCTCACCCGTACATACGGTGGGCAACCAGATCATCGAAGCCATACAGTTACACCGGAGGATGGGAGCGAATGAGGCGCGCCAACACGCCATTGAGACGCTCAAAGCGGTGGGCATCGGCATGGCTGAGGAGTTGATCGATGAATATCCCCACCGGCTTTCCGGCGGCCAGCGACAGCGAGCGATGATCGCGATGGCGCTGTCCTGCAACCCTACGCTTCTCATCGCCGATGAGCCGACGACGGCATTGGATGTCACCATCCAGGCCCAGATCCTTGACCTGATGAAATCACTGCAGGAAAAATTCCACATGTCCATTTTGATGATCACCCACAACCTGGGTGTGATTGCCGAGATGGCCGACCGGGTTGCGGTGATGTACATGGGCAAGGTCGTCGAAAGTGGAGATGTGCGGGCAATCTTTGATCAACCGGTACACCCGTACACCGTCGGCTTGTTGCAGTCCGTGCCGAGAATGGGAAGCCAGATCAAGCGACGCTTAATGCCCATCCCGGGCAGCGTTCCGGACCCCTTCTCGGTGCAGGCAGGCTGTGCTTTCCGTATTCGGTGTCCAGTCGCCAAGGTGGGCGACTGCAAAGAATTAGATGACGCACCAATGGTTGAAGTGGAACCGGGGCACCTGGTTCGCTGCTGGCAGTATTGTTAGCTCGATGTGTTCATTCTACAGCATCCGTTTGGAGATGGTTTTGAGTACTTTTTGGAGCCGACCCAGGGGGTGGCCTAGGTCCTGATCGGGCCTCCGGTCACCGCCTCAGCCGTATCGGGACAGACGCGCCTTTGCTCATAAACGGAGAGGGGTTTATGGAAGACCAGCGACCGGTGCTGGTGCAAGTTAAAAATCTGAAGAAATATTTTCCAATCCATCGTGGCTTGCTCCGCAGAGTGGTGGGAACCGTTCGAGCTGTCGACGGCGTGAGTCTCTTTATCCGGGAGGGCGAGACCCTGGGTTTGGTGGGGGAGTCGGGCTGTGGCAAGACGACTCTAGGCCGCGTCATCCTGCGGGCGTACGATCCTACCACCGGCCAGGTGCTTTTCCGCAGGAACGGGGGCATGGTCGACATTGCCAATCTGCGCGGACACGAACTCAAGGCATTGCGGCGAGACATGCAAATCATTTTCCAGGACCCGTTCTCGTCGCTCAACCCACGCATGACCGTGATGGAGATCATCGCCGAGCCCCTTGTGATTCACAACGTCGCGCGCGGAAACGAACTCAAGGCGCACGTGCGCGAGCTGCTGGAGTTGGTAGGCCTACGTGTGCAGCACATGAACCGCTATCCCTACGCCTTCTCCGGTGGCCAGCGCCAGCGCATCGGCATTGCCCGGGCCCTGGCTCTGCGCCCCAAGCTCGTGGTCTGCGACGAGCCAGTGAGTGCGCTGGACGTTTCGATCCAGGCTCAGGTGCTCAACCTGCTGCACGACCTGCAAAAAGGGTTGGGACTGACGTATCTCTTCATCGCGCACGATCTCTCGGTGGTAGAACATATCAGCGATCGGGTCGCGGTGATGTACCTGGGCGGTATCGTCGAGATGGCTTCTGCCGAGAACCTATACGCCAACCCGAGTCATCCCTACACTGAAGCGTTGCTCTCCGCTGTGCCCAGCATCGAACGTTATCGCCTGGCCAAGCGCGTGATCTTGCCGGGCGATGTGCCCAACCCTGCTGACCCACCGCCCGGATGCAAGTTCCACCCGCGCTGCCGATATGCTCGGGAGATTTGTCAGCAAGAAATCCCCGCTTGGCGCGAAATCTCGACCGATCATTGGGTAGCCTGTCACTTGGCCGAGGAGCTAGAGCTGAGCGGGATCGGAGATCAAAGCAAAAAGTGAAGTGTGAGACGTGACTGGAATTTCTCCCAAGACATTCTTGCCGGTGGAAATCGTCTTCCATCCCAGTTGGTGGAACCGGCACTACGGGTTGACCTTCGATGAAGCCTTCTTTTTCGATCCCACTAAGCGCGTGGAGAGCGAGCGTCTCATGCGCGCGGCCCTGTACCAGCGTTTTGGCGATTTGGGATTGGGCGAGGCGAACGCTATCCCCAGGCCCGTCATCGGCCCGGTGCACCTGGCGGCCGGCTTTCTCCCCTCAGCCGTGCTGGGCTGCCAGATTCGCTACTTCGAGGATGCCTCGCCCGAAGTGATCCCCGCCGATCTCAGCGATGAGCAAGTCGCGGCGCTGGACGTACCCGACCTGGGGACCAACCCTGCGTTCGGCAAATTGATCGCGCTCATGGATGGGCTTCAGGCGCAGTACGGGACGCTGGAAGGCGATGTAAACTGGGAGGGCGTGCAGAACGTGGCGCTCAATCTGCGTGGAGCGCAGTTGTTCGTGGACTATTACGAAAACCCTGCCCTGGCGCGTCGCCTGCTCGATGTGGTGGCGCGGACGCTAACGGCTATAGCCGCCTACGTGCGATGCCGGACTGGTAGCAATTCGATGGCGGTTAACCGGATAGTCGGCGCGGTGGATCCACACATCAGCCTGCATTCTAACTGCACCGTCGCGATGATCTCTGCCCGCACCTATCGCCAGTATCTATTGAATTACGACCGCCAAATGGCGAAAGAACTGTGGCCCTACGGCATCCACCACTGCGGCGCGGATATGCACAAGGTATGCCATGAGTACGCTATGGTAGACGGTGCCGAGTTCTTCGACGTAGGCTGGGGATCAGATGTAGCCACGTGCCGGGCAGCGCTGCCCAATGCGATCTTCAGTCTGCGGCTAAGTCCTGTCCGCGTCGCAACATTGACGCCGACTGAGGTCATGGCTGACGTGGAAAACTTGCTGCGCACTGCCGGACCGCTGGAACGCGCGGCATTGTGCTGCATCAATATGGATGAAACCACGCCCGACGCGAACGTGCGCGCCATCTTTGAGGTGGTGGAGCGGTATCGACGCTGTGGAGCGTGGAAGACTGCTTAGCTGGACCACCTGGAAGGTGTATTGGATAGCGATGATGGAGAGGGCAAGGGGATACGGCCACTTTCTTTACTAGCAAAGAAAACCGGAGTCGTGGCATTGGGAGGTTGGAGGATCCTATTAGTTCAAAGGATTCATGAGAGTGGAGAAAGGCTGCTGAGGGATGCCGGCGAGGTGATCGTGCCGGCAGATATCTCCCCGAGTGGCCTCTGCCAGGCAGCGCGAGAGGTCCACGCCCTGGTGGTGCGCACTGCCCCGGTGCCAGAGAGCGTCATCCAGGCCGGGGCCAGGCTCCGGGTCATCGGCCGCCACGGCGTAGGCGTGGATAACGTAGACGTGGCGGCGGCCACACGCCGAGGCATCCCAGTGGTGTACACCCCCGGGGCTGCGACAGAGCCGGTGGCCGAGCACGTCGTCGGGCTCATGATCGCCTTGGCCAAGCGCCTGGGCGAGGGAGATCGGGCCTGCGTCGCGGCGACTTCCAGGCCCGAGAGGCCTTGGTGGGGAGCGAGCTCGAGGGCAAGACCCTGGGCATTGTAGGATTGGGGAACATCGGCTCCCGGGTGGCGGAGATCTGCGGGGGTGCCTTCCACATGGCGCTGCTGGCCTACGACCCCTACTGCCCTCCGGAGCGAGCCCGGCGGCTGGGAGCGGAGTTGGCGGACGAGCTAAACCATCTCCTGAACCAGTCCGATTTCGTCTCCTTGCATGCGCCACTGACCTCTCAGACCAGGGGGCTCATCGGCGCGCGAGAGCTCGCCGCCATGAAGCCCTCGGCCTATCTGATCAACACTGGCCGGGGCGGGCTGGTGGACGAGGCGGCGCTGATCGAGGCTCTCCGTCAGGGCACCATCGCCGGGGCCGGGCTGGATGTCTTCGCCCGTGAGCCTCCATCGCCACAGTCACCCTTGTTCCAGATGGACAACGTCGTCGTCACCCCACACATGGCCTCCCACACTGAGGAGGGCCTCCGGCGCATGGCAGTGACCGTCGCCCAGGAGGTCCTAACCGTGCTACGCGGCGACAGGCCCAGGTATGTGGCGAACCCGGAGGTATATATGGGCGACCTGGCCCAGCAGGGCCGATCGTTGCCGGAGGGAGAAGGTTAGACTATGCGC
The DNA here is from genome assembly GCA_040754915.1 of Chloroflexota bacterium. Classification (GTDB taxonomy): domain Bacteria; phylum Chloroflexota; class DTOL01; order DTOL01; family JACQYG01; genus JACQYG01. The sequence continues at coordinate 5,802 of JBFMCB010000045.1, forward strand.
GAGAATGCGGTGAAGCGCGCCCTGGCCCGGGGCGAGGTGGTGATCGGGACGATGGTCTCCGCCTTCCGTTCCCCTGGATCGCACCGATGCTGGCGGCGGCCGGATTTCAATTCGTCTTGCTGGACATGGAGCACTCCAGCCTTTCCATCGAGTCCGTGGCCGACATCATCCTGGCCGCCAAGGCCACTCCCCTGGTGCCTTTCGTCCGTGTGCCGGGAAAAGACCATTATCTGCTCTCCCGCCCCTTGGATGCGGGGGCCGAGGGCTTGCTCGTCCCACAGGTGGAGGCCAGGGATCAGGTGGAGGCCATTATTCAAGCCACCAAATACTTTCCGCTGGGACGCCGGGGAATGGCCCTGAAGCGCGCCCACTCCGCCTACACCCCGGGCGATCCTGGCTCCTATACACAGCGGGCGAACAAGGAGACATTCATTATCGTTCAGATCGAAAGCGAGACCGCGATTCGAGACCTGGATCAACTGGTCTCAGTGCCCGGAGTGGATGCGGCGCTCATTGGGCCCGGCGACCTCTCCCAATCCCTGGGCGTGCCGGGGCAGACCAAGCACCCCAAGGTCACCGGTTGCGCCCCGCGTTTCGTGGAGGTTTGCAACCGATACGGTGTCGCGCCCGGTGTCCACGTGATGGACCGGGAATCGGCCAAGCTCTGGCTAGAGGCGGGGGTGAAGCTCCTGGCCTATGCCAATGATATTAACCTTATCGTGGATGGCGGTGCCCGGGCGGTGCGGGAGGTGCGAGACCTGGCCGGACAGCTCCCCTGGCCGAAAAACCCCGGAGGCGGTTGACGATGGCAAATTGTCATTGCGAGCGCAGCGAAGCAATCCGACCTGAAAGGTCGTTGCGAGGGCGAAGCCCGTGGCAATCTCCCAGAGTTTGCTTCGCTATCGCTCGCAACTTCGGCTTCGTCGCTCCGGCTCCTGGCAATGACAAGAGGCGGTTGACGTGGATGCTGATATACAGTTGAAGTTTCACTATTCTCCCAAGCCCGGCTACACCTGTGTGGTGAAGCCGGGCGATGCGGGGTTGCGGTTCATCGAGTTCGGCATCTTGCGCCTGATGGCCGGTGAGAGGTACGGTGTGGAGACCGGAGAGCGGGAGGCCGTGCTGGTGATGCTGAGCGGGGAATGTCAGGTCACGGCCGGCGACCGCGAATGGGCAATGCGCCGGAGAAGCATCTTCCAGGAGAAGGCCAGCGCAGTGTATCTACCGCGTCATTCGAGCTATTGGATTAAAGGCCGGGGTGAAAGTGAAATCGCCATGGCGTACGCGCCCACAGACCAAGACTCTTCTGCCCGTCTGGTGACGCCGGACCAGGTTAGGGTGAAACGACGCGGCAAGCCCCACTATGAGCGGGAGGTTCACGACATCGCCGAGAACGATTTCCCGGCCAGGTGTCTACTGGTCGGGGAGACCTTCACTGCCCCGGGACAGTGGTCCAGTTATCCACCCCATAAGCACGATCGCCATGACCCACCGAGCGAATACAAGCTGGAAGAGGTGTATTTCTACCGGGTAGATCCGCCCCAGGGCTTTGGGTTGCAACGGCTTTACACCGATGACGAGACCTTCGACCAATCGTTTACGGTCCAGGATAACGACGTCATCGTGTTCCCAAAGGGCTACCACCCGATGGCTGCTGCCCCTGGATACACCGTATACTATCTCTGGGTGCTGGCCGGTGAAATCAGGACGATGAGTTTCCGCGATGACCCGGCTCACGCTTGGGTGAAGGATACCTGAGAGGTGAAAATTGGAGATCAAGAAAGCCTGGCTTGCCCTCATGGCTGAAAACGTTTACAATAGCTGCGCCACCAGGGCCGAGGTACAAAGATCAGGCCAGGCGACGCTATGAACACGCTTCTCACTATGCTATCGGCAACCGTGCTTCTGCCGCCTTTGACAGATGAGGAGAGCGCGGCCGCGGCGGCGAAGCTGGGCGAGCTGTCCGGCCTGCGGGTCTATCCAAGCTCCCTCGCCGCCAGCGGTGGGGCCGTCTTCTTCCTGGCGAGGACGGAGGGACACAAGCTCCTTGGCATTTTGTCCAAAGAGGGACATGCTACGCCAGCGGCCTTTGTCGGGGAAGAAAAGGCCTTCCGTGAGAATGGCGAGAAGTACCAATTGCAGGTCAGCCCGTTGGACCACGTCAATGCCGCTGCCCTGCGTCGTGCGTTACCGTACACTGGCCCGGTACCCCTGGGACTGCAAAAATCGGTGGGCTTCGGAGACAGGCTGGGCCTGGCCACCCCGGGCCACGTGCGGGCAGTGCGCGGCACCGGCCTGGCCCCGATATTCGCCCAGCAGTCCATACGGGAGATGGCCCGTACCGGGCGGGCCCCGGAACAGGTGCTGGACGACGCCACCTGGGGGGTCTTCCAGGAGGGTTGGCGTCAGGGTTTTGGGGCCGATGCCGACCACCTGAAAACCGCTTCCGACATTGACCGCTGCGCTCCAGTTGGCTTTACCCTGTTCACGATCGACCCGGGAGACCACGTCGACAACGATGCTGACGCCGATCCCCCGGGCATCTTGAAGGGCAAGATAGAGGATCTGCCCTGGGCTGACCTGGAAAGCTCTCCCCAGATGATGCGCGCAGCGTATCTGGGGGAGGCGTTCGATCTGGGTGATGGCTTTTCTATCTCCTTTTCCGATGAGGACCTCCTGCGCGCCGCAGCTAAGTATGGGAAGGCGGTGGCCCACACGGTGAATCTGTACCGGCACCTGGCGGGCCGGATGGCAGACCGGCCCTTCGAGCTGGAGATATCGGTGGACGAGACCGAGACGCCGACCTCGGTGTACGAACACTTCTTTGTGGCCAGCGAGCTCAAGCGCCTGGGGGTGAGGTGGGTGAGCCTGGCCCCTCGCTTCGTAGGGCGGTTCGAGAAGGGTGTAGATTACATCGGCGACCTGGCCGGGTTCGAGCGGGACTTCGTCTGGCACGTGGCGGTGGCCCGTCACCTGGGCCCGTACAAACTGGGCCTCCATTCTGGCTCAGATAAGTTCAGCATATATCCCATCGTCGCCAGGCATGCGGGCAAGTTGGTGCATCTGAAGACCGCCGGGACGAGTTACCTGGAGGCCCTGCGGGCTGTCGCCAGCATCGACCCCTCCCTCTTTCGCCAGGTTCTGACCTTTTCTTTAGAGCACTACCAGCAAGACAAAGCCTCCTATCACGTGTCTGCCGACCGGACTAAAGTGCCGGCACCAGATCAACTGGCAGACCTGGAGCTGGTGGGGGTGCTGGATCGGTTTGACGGACGGCAGCTTCTGCATGTCACGTTTGGCTCGGTCCTGACGGCAAAGGGCAGCGACGGCAGATATCTCTTTCGGGATCGCCTGATCTCGGCCCTGGCCGGGGATGAGGAGTCCTATTACGCGGCTTTAGAGGCCCATCTGGGTAGGCACGTGGGCCTCTTCGCCGGTTGAAGAAAGCAAGGGAGGGTAGGCATGAATGGCGAATACCTGGGGAAACTGTTCGGTTTCTCCGGAAAGGTGGCCGTGGTCACCGGCGGTGGAGGGGTGCTGTGCAGCGCCATGTGCCGGGCCCTGGCCCGCGCTGGCGCCGCGGTGGCAGTGCTGGACCTGAATAAAGCGGGGGCCCAGAAGGTGGCCGACGAGATCACCGCGGGGGGTGGTCAGGCCATAGCGGTAGAGGTGGATGTGCTGTCGAAGGAAAGCCTGGAGCAGGCTCGCTCTTCCATCATGGCCAGGTTTGGCCGGGTGGACTGCCTCATCAATGGGGCGGGGGGCAACAAGCCCCAGGCCACCACATCCCCCCAACTGTCGTTCTTCGACCTGCCCAGGGATGCCTTCCAATGGGTGTTCGACCTTAACTTCTTCGGTACTTTGCTGCCGAGCCAGGTCTTCGGGGAGGTCATGGCCGAAAGGGGCCAGGGGGTGATCCTCAACATCTCTTCCATGAATGCCCTCCGGCCTCTGACCAGGATCCCTGCCTACTCCGCGGCCAAGGCGGCGGTGAGCAACTTCACCCAGTGGCTGGCCGTCCATCTGTCGCAGAACTACTCGCCCAAGATCCGGGTGAATGCCATTGCGCCGGGCTTCTTCCTGACCGAGCAGAATCGCTTCCTCTTGACGGTAGAAGGCACCGGCGAATTCACCCCCCGGGGCAAAGCGATCATCGAACATACGCCCATGGGCCGTTTTGGCGATCCCCAGGACCTGGTCGGTACGGTTCTCTGGCTGCTCTCGCCAGCCGCGGAGTTCGTACACGGCGTGGTGATCCCGGTGGACGGTGGATTCTCTGCCTACAGCGGGGTATAGCAGCCTGGAAAATTAGCGTGGAGGTAGAATATGTCGGCAACCCTGGAGGCAGCGCGGCCGCTGAAAGAGCTTCAACCACAACGCGATTTCTTTGTGGGGATCGACTCCGATGGCTGCGCCTTCGACACCATGGAGATCAAGCACAAGGAATGTTTCATCCCCAATATCGTCCGTTACTGGAACCTCCAGCCCGTCTCCAGATACGCCCGGGAGGCGGCGGAGTTCGTGAACCTCTACTCTAAGTGGCGGGGCATCAACCGCTGGCCCGCCCTGGTGATGGTCTTCGATTTGCTGCGAGAGAGACCCGAGGTGCAGAAACGAGGCGTCACGATACCCGAGGCGCCCAAGATCCGAGAGTTCATCAACTCCGGCCTAACCTTGGGCAACCCGGCCTTGAAGGACCTGGTGCGGGAGACCGGCGACCCGGAACTCCAACAGGCCCTGGCCTGGAGTGAGGCGGTGAACCGCACCATCGAGGAGATGGTGCACGGTGTGCCGCCTTTCCCCTACGTCCGCGAGAGCCTGGAGATGATGAGCGACAAGGCCGACATCATGGTCGTCTCCGCCACCCCTGGCGAGGCCCTGATCCGGGAATGGCAGGAGCACGACATTGCCGGATACGCCAGGGTGATCGCCGGCCAGGAGTTGGGCAGCAAGAAGGAGCACCTGGAGCACGCGGCCAAGGGCAAGTACCAGCCCGATCACGTGCTCATGATCGGTGATGCCCCCGGGGACCTCCAGGCAGCCAGGGCCAACGATGCCCTTTTCTTCCCCATCAACCCCGGTCGTGAGGACAAGTCCTGGGAGCGCTTCTATCGGGAAGGGTTCTTAAGATTCATTGAGGGCGAGTTCGCTGGCGCCTATGAACAGGCCCTGATCGCCGAGTTTGACAAACTCCTCCCCGAGGTGCCGCCCTGGATTAAGAGGTGACCGGGACGGCGTAGACGAGGCATTTACGTGGTTATAGGAAAAGGCAGCGAAACGGAGCTTCTATCGGAGAACGAGGTCCGTGACCTGGTGTCCCAGGCCCTGTCCGGCATTGAGACCGAAGGGAAACGCGTGTTGGTCATCATCCCGGACGGTACGCGGACCGCACCCTTGGGGCTGTTTTTCCGGCTATTCCACACGTTCATGGGCGGCCAGGCCGCAAAACTGGACTATCTGGTGGCGCTCGGGACCCATCAGCCCCTGAGCGAGGAGCGGCTGAACCGGTTGGTGGGGATCACCGCCCAGGAGCGCCGAGGGCAATATGCACGAATAAATATCTTCAACCACCGCTGGGATCAGCCCGGCGTGTTACAGACCATCGGCACCGTCACCGCGGAGGAGGCTCACCGGCTCTCCGGTGGGCTCATGGCCGAGGAACTGCCGGTGTCGCTCAACCGGATGGTCTTTGACTACGATCAACTGGTGATCTGCGGGCCCACCTTCCCCCATGAAGTGGTTGGTTTCTCCGGCGGGAACAAATACCTCTTCCCTGGCATCGCCGGGCCAGAGACCATCAACCCCTTTCACTGGCTTGGTGCGCTGATCACCAGCATGAAGATCATCGGCGTCAAGGACACCCCGGTGCGGCGGGTCATCGACCGGGCTGCCGCATTCGTCAATGTCCCCGTCCTCTGCTTCAGCCTGGTGGTGAGGGGGGAGGGGCTGGCCGGACTGTTCATCGGGCCGCCTCAAGAAGCCTATTCCAAAGCGGCGGACCTCTCGGCACGCCTGCACATCGTCTACGTGGAGCGCCCTTTCCAGCGCGTTCTCTCCATGGCCCCGCCGATGTACGACGACCTGTGGACCGCCGCCAAGGCCATGTACAAGCTGGAGCCGGCCATCCAGGATGGGGGCGAGGTCATTGTATACGCGCCACATATCACCGAGGTCTCCTACACCTATGGCCATCTCATCGACCGGATCGGCTATCACGTCCGGGACTACTTCGTGGCGCAGATGGACCGCTTCGCCGACATCCCGGGTGGGGTCATGGCCCATTCCACACACCTGAAAGGCGCCGGCACCTACCAGAACGGCGTGGAGAAGCCACGGATACAGGTGACCCTGGCTACCGGCATCCCTCCGGAGCGCTGCCGCCGTATCAACCTGGGCTACCTGGACCCCGAAAGCATCGACGTCTCCCAGTGGGAAGGACGCGAGGCGGAGGGGATACTGGTGGTGAGGAAGGCCGGGGAAACACTCTATCGGCTGAAGGATGGCTAAAGGTTCTTTTACTAGTCAAGAATAGGAGGAGTCTATATGGGTAAGCAACAGTTCGGCCTCATTGGCCTGGCAGTGATGGGCGAGAACCTGGCCCTCAATATCGAGCAGCACGGCTTCTCGGTAGCTGTCTATAATCGGACCGCGGAGAAAACGACGGCCTTTGCCCAGGGACGCGCCGCCGGAAAGAACATCCGCCCCACCTACTCCATTCCGGAGCTCTTGCAGACGTTGGAAACCCCACGGAGGGTGATGCTCATGGTCCAGGCCGGGGCGCCGGTGGATGACGTGATCAACCAGCTCAAGCCCCACCTGGAAAAGGGTGACCTGATCATCGATGGCGGAAACTCGTTCTTCCAGGACACCGAGCGCCGGGCCAGGGACCTGGAGACCCTGGGCCTTCTCTTCATCGGCACCGGCATCTCCGGCGGCGAGGAGGGGGCCCTCCACGGGCCCAGCATCATGCCTGGCGGCCGGAAGGAGGCCTACCAGCTCGTGGAGCCGATCTTCACGGCCATCGCTGCCAGGGCTGATGGCGAGCCTTGTGTCACGTACATCGGTCCCCGGGGGGCCGGCCACTACGTGAAGATGGTGCACAACGGCATCGAGTACGGCGACATGCAGCTCATCGCCGAGTCCTACGATATCCTGAAGCGCGCCTTGAACCTCTCTGCTCCCGAGTTGCACGCCATCTTCTCCGAATGGAACCAGGGGGAGCTCTCCTCCTACCTTGTCCAGATCAGCGCGGATATCTTCAATAAGGTGGACGGGGAGACCGGCAGGCCCCTGGTGGAGCTGATCCTGGACGAGGCCCAGCAGAAGGGCACCGGCAAATGGACCAGCCAAAACGCCTTGGACCTGGGGGCGCCCACGCCCACCATCAACGCCGCGGTGGAGTCCCGCATCATCTCGGCCTACAAGAAAGAGCGAGTAGCTGCCTCCAAGATCCTTTCGGGGCCGGCGCGACGGTACCGGGGCGACCGCCAGAGGCTCATCGATGCGGTTAAGGCTGCCCTCTATGCCTCCAAGATCTGCTCTTACGCTCAGGGCATGGCCATGCTTCGGGCTGCCTCTCAGGAATATGGCTATGACCTGCCCTTGGCCGACATCGCCCGCATCTGGCGGGCCGGATGCATCATCCGGGCCCGGTTCCTGGGCAAGATCAGCGCCGCCTTCCAGCGCCAACCGGGACTCCCAAACCTGCTGGTGGACCAGGAATTTCAGGAGGCGGTGAATAGCCGCCAGGAGGCCTGGCGCTTCGCCATCCGGACCGCCGTGGGCCTGGGCATTCCCTGTCTGGCCATGAGCGCTTCCCTGGCCTACTACGACGCCTACCGCAGCGAACGTCTGCCCGCCAACCTGACGCAGGCTCAGCGTGACTACTTCGGCGCCCACACCTATCGCAGAGTGGACAGAGAAGGCGTTTTCCATACCGAATGGCAGCGATGAGCACCGGGTTTGAGATTTCACCGGTCACCGGAAATCTTCGACCCGAAAACGATAGGGGGAAGCAATGGCAGAGCCGAAAAACGTGGTGGTGGCCCAGTCGGGTGGGCCATCTCCGGTGATAAACAATTCCTTGCGGGGCATCGTAGAGACCTGCCGGTCCCTGCCGGAGGGCTTCGGGCGGGTGTATGCCGGCCTCCACGGCATCGAGGGCATCCTTAAGGAGGAGCTTTTGGACCTCTCGGCCCAGGACGAAGAGGAGATCCGCCTCCTGCGGACCACTCCGGCGGCGGGTGGCATTGGCACCTGCCGGTACAAACTCAAGGCATCGCAGCAGGAGGACTTCCAGCGGGTCATCCAGGTGTTCAAGGCCCACTCCGTCCGCTACTTCTTCTACATCGGCGGGAACGACTCCATGGACACGGCACACAAGATCGCCATGCTGGCCCGGGAGCGGGGGCTGGACCTTGTCGCCAGCGGTGTCCCGAAGACCATCGACAACGACGTGGGGGACCGAGAGTTCAAGCTCATCGATCACACGCCGGGATATGGAAGCGTCGCCCGCTATTGGGCCCTCTACGTGCAGAATGCCAACCAGGAGAACGATGGGTCTTCTCCCGCTGACCCGGTACTTGTGCTTCAGGCCATGGGGCGGAAGATCGGGTTCATCCCGGCGGCGGCGCGCCTGGCTGACCCGGAGCGGGAGATGCCGTTGCTTATCTTCCTGGCTGAGTCCGGCGTCACCCTGGAAGAGCTGGCCGATCGGGTGAACGAGCAGTTGAAGGCAGCTGGCCGGGCCATCGTAGTGATAAGCGAGGGCTTCCCGGTCGGAGAGATCGGCGAGCGGAGGGACTTTTTCGGCCACGTCCAGTTCTCCTCCAGCGAGATGAGTGTGGAGCAGATCGTGGTGAACTACCTGAACCGGGTGGGCCTGCGGGCTCAGGGGGCGGCCCGGGGGAACGTGCCGGGCACTGACCAGCGCCATAACATGATCTACGCCTCTACTGTAGATCTCGAGGAGGCCTACAAGGTGGGGCAGAAAGCGGTCCTGGTGGCGGTGGAGCACGGGTCGGGCTTCATGTCCACCATCCTGAGGGAGCCGGGGCCGATCTATGGTGTGCGCTACGACAAGGTGCCCTTGGAGTTGGTGGCCGACTCCGAGCGGGAGTTCCCCCGGGCGTGGATCGCGCCGGGCGGGGCCGACGTCACCGATGACTTCGTGCGCTACGCCCGGCCACTCATCGGCGACGACTGGCCCAGCGTCCCTCTTGAGGGCGGCCGTCAACGTTTCGCCCGCTTGAAGCCCATTTTCGCGGAGAAGGTACTGCCGGAGTACATGCCACAGGCGTACAGGGCGAAGTAGGCGCTTCTGTTACCAGGTCGTGCGCAAATATGTCTTGAACGAGTCCCGCTTTCCAAAGAACTGCCACCGGGTGAGAGGATGGAGGTCAGGGCTCAGACCTTTTCTTTACTGTTAAAGAGAACCGCCCGGAATTCGCTCCCAGGTCATGCCCGGCCAGTCGGGGCGGAAACCCAAGGATTCCAGGAGCCCACGGCCGTGGCTTGCCAGGACCGGGGAACCGTCCCACTCGTCTACAGTCAGGCGGGCCCGGTCACGCTTGATGTGTTCCAGGAAGGCCATTGCCGCCCGGCGCGCAGTGTTTTCGTCCAGCCCCTGGGCGGTGGAAAGCCTGGCCCCATCGTCCTGGGCCACCAGGACCGGCAGGCCCCGGCGTAGCACGCACCAGGTTGTGGGCACCCGGGCGAAGGTAAAGGCTTTCCCGCTGGCGTCCACGGGCCCGCCGGGGAGCTCCGGCCCCCAGATGTTGGCCGGGTCAGCGGCGCTCACCACCGGTAGCGGGTCGTCATCCCGGGGTTCGCCGGCGGCCACCTGCCGGAGCGTTTCCACCGCCGTGGGCAGGGCAAACTGGACCCCGGAAAGCCCGGCCACGAAGTACCCACGGCGGGCCTCGCCCCGGTATTCCATCCTCTGGAGCTCGCCGTAGAGCTGGGCCCAATCCCAGCCCAGGCCCTCCCGTTCCAGGGCCTCCCTGGAAACCACCCCATAGCGATTAAGTAGCAGGTCAGCCCGGCGCTTGTTTTTGTCTTCCGGATCAGGGCCCAGGATATCCCGACGGTGGACCAGGGACCAGCGCCCACCCCAACGGGGCGGCTGGCGCATTCGACGGGCCACCCGGGACTTGGCGGCTCGGTATTCGGCATAGGCGCCGCGCCGAGGGGTGACGAGTCGCTCCGCCAACTGGGCCTCCAGGGTGCTCAATGGCGTCCTGGCCGCCGGTTCTGTCTCGGTCGAGTCATAGGCCATGACCCGGCACATGGCCTCCAAGCGGTCGTTGGTGACCAGGCCGGCCATGGCCAACTCCACTATGGCCTCCTGGAGCGCTGGCCCGGTAAGCCCGGTGAGGCTTTCCAGGTCAGCGGTAAAACATGCCCCCTCGGACCGCAGGGCCTCCCACACCGCTCGGGCGGAGTCGCTGAGGCCGGCCTCCTCCGGCCCAACCCCCTCTAAGAAAAGGCTCCCGTTCCCCCGGAAGATCAGGGCCACTCGGGCGCGGCGGGGGTCCTTTCCGCTGGAGGCAACCCAGACCACCTGCCCCTCCTGGCAGAGGGTCTCCAGGGCCTCTGGCTGGAAGTCCACCAGCCGGCCGGAGAGCAGATGGCGTTCCCAGAGGGAGCCCGGCACTGGCAGGCCCTCCAACTGCCGTAGCACTCTCTCTAAGCCAAGAGGACCCGAGAGCCGGTCCGCCGGGTGCAGGTGCTGCCAGCGCAAGAGGAAATCGGCATATACCGCCGGAGATACCGGCCGCACCTCCCGCCTCAGGAGGGTCAACGTCCCCCGGTGGAGCTGCTCCAGAACACGGCGGTCGCACCACTGGTCGGTTTCCACCTCGGGGGTGAAGCGTCCGGGCCTGACCTCCCGGGAGGCGACCAGCCTCTTGAGGGCCTTTGTCAGCCATTCAGCGGGGAAGCCGTACCTGGCTCCCAGGGCCTGGGTGGTGGTCGGCCCGTGGGTGGCCAGGTATCTCCTGAGCACGGCCAGGCGGGCCCGGTCTGTCTCGTCTGCAGATACCGCCGGGCCAGGGTTAAAGGCATGGCGGTATTCCTCCAATAGCTCCATCAGGACCCAGCGCCGGGGCGACTCCTCAACGCCCGGCAGGTCTATCTGTGCCACCCGTCGCTGGGCGGCCAGATCGGCGAGCCACCCCCCGGCATCTCCGGCCGAGCGGACCTGGGCCTCCTCGGCGCCCAGATCCCCCATCTCCCACAAGAATTGGGCCAGCTCCTCCGGCGACCGGGCCAGGTATTCCGGGGCGGTGTGCTGCAACCGGGCCTCCACCTGGGCGATGGCCTGGGGCCGCAGCATCCCCGCTAGGGACGGCTCGCCCAAGAGATCCTGCAAGAGTTCCCGGTTCAAGGCCACCGACTGGATGTGCCGTTCGGCCTTCGGAGTGTCCCACTCGTACATGTACACGCCGATGAAGTTGAAGAGCAGGCTGGCCGCCATTGGAGAAGGGACTGCGGTCTGGACTGCCACCACCTTGATCTCACCGCTTTGCAGGCGAGCCAGGACCTCTTCCAGATGAGCCAGATCCATGACGTCCCTCAGGCAGTCACGGTAGGTTTCGGCCACGATGGGGAAGGAGTCGAACCGCCGGGCGATCTGCAAGAGGTCCTTGGAGCGCAGGCGTTGCAGCCAGAAGGGGGTGCGCCGGCCAGCCCTGGTCCGGGGCAACAGGAGGGCCCGGCCGGCGTTTTGCCGGAACTGAGCTCCGAAGAGGGGCGAATCAGGCAGCGCGGCCAGGAGACGCTCCCGGGCCTCCGCCGGTGGCAGGCGCTGGGCGATATTCAGAGGCGGGGTCGCGTCGGACCGGGGAAAGCGGAAAAGTATGCCGTCGTCGCTGATCTGGGTCTCCACCTCCACGCCGGTGCACTCGCGCAAGAGGCTGGCTATGGCCAGGGCCCAGGGGCCATTGACCCGGCCTCCGAAGGTGGAATGGACCACCAGCCGGTAGTCGCCGACGGCATCCTGGAACAGCTCTACGATCACGGTCTTGTCTGATGATATCTCTCCGGCAGCATCGAGCTGGCGGCGCACGTAAGAGGCCACGTTGTGAGCCGAGTTCTCGTCCAGGCCGTACTCGTCCTGGAGCCAACGGAGCAGATCCGGACTATCTATGCGCCGGGCCACCTCCCGTCGGAAGCGCCCGATGGCTATCCCCAGCTCATAGGGCCGCCAGGGCAGGTCGCCCCTCCAGAAGGGCATCCTGGGCACGGCCTCGGGGGCCTCGGCCACGATGATCCGATCGGCGGTGATATCCAGGGCCCGCCAGGTCTGACTCCCCAGGATGAAGGCGTCGCCGGCCCTGGTCTCGTACACGAATTCCTCGTCCAGCTCGCCGATCTTGGTGGTGCCATCGGCCAGGTAGGCCCCGAAAGCCCCTCGGTCAGTGATGGTGCCCGGGTTGGAGAGGGCCAGAAGGCGGCTGCCGGGCAGAGCGTAGAGGCGGTCGTGCGTGCGGTCCCAGGATATGCGGGCCCGCAGCTCCCGGAAGGCCTGGCTGGGATAGCGCCCGGAGAGCATCTCCAGCACCGAGTCGAAGGCCGCCCGGGAAAGCCCGTGGTAGGGATAGGCCTGGCGTACCAGGTCGTACAGCTCCGAGGTGTCCCAGGACTCGACAGAGACGGCGGCCACCACCTGCTGGGCCAGGACGTCCAGGCAGTTCTGGGGCGTGTAGGTGGGCTCCACTTCGCCGCGACGCATGCCGCCGGCCACAGCGGCGGCCTCCACCAGATCCTCTCGGTGAGTGGCGAAGATGCGGCCCCGGCTCGTCTCTCCCACCAGGTGGCCGGAACGGCCCACCCGCTGGAGGCCCCGGGCCACGCCCCGCGGCGACTGGAGCTGGACCACCAGGTCCACCGCCCCGATGTCGATGCCCAGCTCCAGGGAGCTGGTACCCACCAGAGCGGGGAGCTGGCCGGCCTTAAGGTCGGCTTCCATCCGGAGCCGGGCCTCCCGGGACATGCTGCCGTGGTGGGCCCGGATAACACCAGGACCGAAGTGCTCGTTCAGTTTGTCGGCTATGCGCTCGGCCAGACGGCGGTTGTTGACGTAGATGAGGGTGGTCCGGTGCTGGCGGATGAGCTCCACCAGTTGCGGGACAATGGTGGGCCAGATGGACTCGCCAGCCAATTCCCGGAAGTCGGCCACGGTAGTTATCACCTTCAGGTCCAGGGGCTTCTGATACCCGGCGTTTACGATGGATACCGGTCGGGGGACCAGTTGGCGGGAGCCATCCGGGGCAGTTTGCCAGGACTGGCCACCCAGGTAGCGCGCCACCTCTTCCAGCGGCTTTTGAGTGGCAGAGAGGCCCA
>JBFMCB010000046.1:0-18467 GCA_040754915.1 Chloroflexota bacterium
CATCCGAGAACTGCTTGTGCAGCTGAACCATGGTCCCCTCCTCACATGCAGGATGGTTTGAGGACCCAGTATGGCATGTCCACTTTTCAACTGAAAAGTGTCCACTTTTGAATTTCAAATGACACCGCACATCGGATTCTTGACAAGCGTTGGGGTTTATGCTATTCTTACAGTAATTCCGTAAGGTTACCGAAATCCCCCTCTTTATTGCATGCCATCTGCAGCCGGGAGGCTTGACCGGTACCTCACCCGCCAACTGTACCCGGGGAGGGCCAGATGCCTAAGGGTCTGCGACACACCATCGGGGAAACGGCACAACTCATCACAGTCAGCCCGGCCTCGTTGCGCCTCTGGGAACAGGAGGGTCTCCTTCAGCCGCAACGCAGTGAAAAGGGTCATCGCCTCTACAGCGACGAAGACATCATTCGCCTGCGCCGGATCAACTATCTGCGCAATGTCGAAAAGCTCAATCTGGCAGCGATTCGCCGCGAACTGGCCGTTGCCCAGCCGGAACCTGCTCGCCCTCACTCCACCCCCAACCAGCAGTCTGACCTGGGTCGCAAGCTTCGCATCTTCCGACTTCGCCGGGGTATGACCTTGGAGCAGGTGAGCGAACGAACCGGGCTTTCAATCTCCTTCTTAAGCACGGTAGAGCGGGGGGCAACTGGGATCTCCTTGGCCTCACTCCTGAAGTTAGCCCTCGCCTACAGGATTCACCTCCCTGATCTCTATGGGGAGGCCAAGGATGGTGGTCGCAAACTGGTCCGGACCGCCGAGCGACAGGTCTTTGAGAACCCTAAGGCGGGAGTGCGCATTGAACAACTGGCCCATGGCCCCGTTCTCATGGAGCCTCAGCTCTTCGTCCTCGACCCTGGGGCCAGCAGCGAGGGGGCCTATTCCCATGAAGGGGAGGAATTTCTCTTTGTTTTGGAAGGGAGCATCGACATCTATCTGGAAGAAAGCGAGCATTTCTCCCTGGAACCTGGGGATTGTCTCTATTTTCCCAGCACCCAATTCCACCGCTGGGAGAACCGGGGAGATATACAGGCGCGCCTCTTATGGGTGAACACACCACCCACCTTTTAGCCCACTCTGCAGGAGGGTTTTTCAACGTGGAACCTGGAGATGAACCAGTCCCTCTGGCCCCAGTATGGGCCCGTTATACCGATCTGTTGGTCGAAAGGGGCGAGGGGGCTTACCTGATAGACCCTCAGGGGAAACGGTATCTCGATTTTACCTGTGGCATTGGCGTGACCAATACGGGGCATTGCCATCCAACCGTAGTGGCCGCCGTGCAAGAACAGGCAGCCAGGCTGCTCCACGGCCAGGTAAACATCGTCTATCATCGGCCCCTGCTAGATTTGGTCAAAGGCCTGTCGCCGCTAGTGCCCCCCGGTTTAGATACCTTTTTCTTCAGCAATAGCGGGGCCGAGGCAGTGGAAGGTGCGGTGAAACTGGCCCGCTATGTCACCGGACGGCCAGTCATCATCACCCTGGAGAGGGGGTTTCATGGGCGCACTACAGGGGCCTTGGCCCTCACTTCCTCCAAGTCCAAGTATCGTGCCCATTATAGCCCCCTGATGGCCGGTGTGCACTTCGCCCCCTTTGCCTATTGCTATCGCTGTCCCTTGTGGGAAGGCTACGAGAAGCCGGGGCAATGTAGTTCGGTCGCTTTTCAGAGCCCTCAGCGGGTGGAAAGCTGCGACCTCTGGTGTCTGGGCAAGCTGCGGGAGCTCTTCGAGACCCAAATTGGCCCAGACGAAGTGGCGACTATTCTGGCTGAGCCGGTTCTGGGAGAGGGAGGATATGTGGTTCCGCCGGCATCCTTCTACCGGGGCTTGCGGCAGGTGTGTGACGAAATCGGTGCTCTTCTGATCGCCGACGAGGTACAAACTGGCATTGGCCGCACGGGCAAATTCTTCGCCGTAGAGCACTTCGGCGTGGTGCCAGACATCCTGGTGATGGCCAAAGGCTTAGCCTCTGGCCTGCCTCTGAGCGGCATCGCTGCCCCCCGCCGGTTGATGGAGAAGTGGCCCCCTGGCGCGCACGGGGGAACCTTTGGTGGCAATCCTGTGGCCTGTGCCGCGGCCGAGGCCACGATCAAAGTTATCCAGCAAGAGGGGCTGCTATCTAACGCCCTGCGACAAGGGGAACGCCTCCTCACCGGCCTGCGGGCCTTACAACCTTCTCATCCGGTCTTGGGCGACGTGCGGGGGTTGGGGCTCATGGTGGGAGTGGAGTTTATCACTCCAAAGGGTGCACCGAATCCCGAGAGGGTCAAGCAGGTTAGGGAGGCCTGTCTGCAGCGCGGCCTTGTGCTCATCACCTGTGGACCTCAGGACCAGGTTATCCGTTTCGTCCCACCGCTCATCGTCAACGAAGAGCAAATCGCTCAAGCCTTGGAAATCTTCGAGGCAGCCTTGATTGCCACGACCTGAGTACACGATCTTTGCATTGCCCCAACTCTGCGCTGCGAAGTCGTTAGAAGGGAGGTGATGCTAAGGCACAGAAAAAGTTGATTATCTAGGGGGCGCGGCATGCCCAGAAAGGTCAGATTTTGACTATCGCTGTGGGAGAGTTTTAATAGAAAGGGGTGAAGAGCATGCCTTACGCATATATGGGCAAGGTGCTCACCGTAGACCTGGGCACAGGAGCAGTGGGCGAAGAGCCCCTCAACTTCGAGTGGGCTCGCAAGTTCATCGGTGGGAAGGGTTTGGGCGCCCGTTACCTCTACGATCGACTGAAGCCTGGCACCGATCCCCTGAGCCCCGACAACGTGTTCATGATCTGGACGGGGCCCCTCACCGGGACCATCGCCCCCTCTTCGGGCAAGTACTGTGTTGTGACCAAGTCCCCCCTGACCGGTCTCTACCTGGACAGCCATGCCGGAGGAACCTTCGGGATTGAACTGAAGTACGCTGGCTACGATGGGGTGATCATCAATGGCAAGGCCAAGGAACCGGTCTATCTCTACATTGAGGACGGCAAGGTGGAGATTCGCGACGCCAAGGCCCTCTGGGGGAAGAATGCCCACGAGGCCGAAGATGCCGTGAAGAGCGCTGTGGGCGAGGCCGCGGCCGTCATGGCCATCGGCCAGGCGGGGGAGAACCTGGTCAAGTACGCCTGCATCTCCACCGGCTACTATCGCCAGCACGGGCGCGGTGGCGCCGGCGCGGTGATGGGCTCCAAGAACCTCAAGGCCATGGCCGTGCGGGGCACCGGCTCCGTCAAGGTGGCCTATCCCCAGGAGTTCCTGAACGCCGCCCGGGAGTCCTACATCAAGGACGTGATCGAGAACCCGGAGGCCGCCTTTGGCATCAAGTGGGGCTCCCCTTCCCTCATGTGGTACACCAACGAGACCGGCACCTTCCCCACCCGTAACTTCGCCGATGGGCAATTCGCCGGCATGAGCAAGATTGACGCCAACGTCATTCTCAAGATGACTACGAAGCGTCATGCCTGCTTCGCCTGTCCGGTGGGTTGCGGCAACTACGTGGAGGTCTCCGTAGGCCCCTACGCCGGCACCAAGGTGGAAGGTCCGGAGTACGAGACCCTCTTCTCTTTAGGCTCAAATCTCCTGATAGACGACATCAACGCCATCGCCCATGCCAACTACCTCTGCGATGCCTACGGCCTGGACACCATCACCACCGGCGTGGTCATCGGCTGGGCTATGGAACTCTTTGAGAAGGGCATCCTCACCGAGAAGGATACCGATGGCCTCCTCCTCACCTTCGGCAACGGCGAGGCCGTGGTGCGCATGATCCACAAGATCGCCAAGCGTGAGGGCATCGGTGACATCTTCGCTGAAGGGGTGAAGCGGGCCGCAGAGAAGATAGACAAGGGCGCAGAGCGCTACGCCGTGGCCATCGGCGGCATGGAACTGCCGGCCTACGAGCCGAAAGGCTCGCCCTCCATGGCTCTGGCCTACGCCACCTCGGACCGGCAAGGCTGCCACCTGCGCTCCTGGCCCATCGGCCCAGAGGTGCTGGGCGCCTTCTGGTTGGGGGCGGAGCCGGTCAAACTGGACCGCTGGGGCCCGGAGAACAAGGCCAAGGTGGTGATAGAGCAGCAGCACCAGTACGCCGCCAAGTTCTCCCTGGAAATCTGCGACTTTGACTCCTGGAACAACCAACTGATGACCAACATGCTTGCGCCGGCCACCGGCTTCACCGAGTATCGGGACGTCAAAGAGTTCCAGAAGGCCGGCGAGCGCATCACCAACCTCACCTGGCTCTTCAACCTGCGGGAGGGAATGAACGTGGAGAATCTCAAAAAACTCCCGCCGCGCCTGACCCAGGATCCCCTCCTCTCTGGCCCTACGGCCGGCCATGTGGTTGTGGAGGCCGACTACCTCACCATGCTGGCTGACTACTTCCGCCTCCGTGGGTGGGATGAGCAAGGCGTGCCTACCAAGGAGAAACTAGAAGAGCTGGGACTGGCCGATCTGAAGTTCAAGAGGAAGGGGTGAAGAAGATGACCAAGATGCTTGTGCTGGATACCGATCGCTGCATCGGCTGCGCGCTCTGTGAGATGGCCTGCTCCTTCCATCACACCGGCGAGTTCAGCCGCTCCCGCTCGCGGATCAAGGTCTTCCGTTGGGAGAAGAGCGCTGACACCGCTCCCCTCTTCTGCTCGCAATGCGAGGCCGCCCCTTGCATTGCCGTGTGCGGGGTGGCCGGAGCCATTGGCCGGGACAAGGAGACGGGGGCAGTGGTCATTGACCCCAACCTCTGCATTGGCTGCAAGCTATGCATGTTCAACTGTCCCTACGGGGCCATAGAGTACGACGCTGCTACCCGCCGCCTTGTGAAGTGTGACCTGTGCGACGGTGCCCCCGAATGCGTGGAGTACTGTTCGGTGAAGGCCATCACCTATACCGAACCGGTCAAGGCCGGTGAGCACCTGAAGGCGGCCGAGGCGGCCAGACTGCGAGAACAGAGCAAAGGGCCAGCCGCCGCTCTGCGCTGAGAGCGATTTTTCGCCAGACCTCAGGGAGAGCAGGGGGGCCTGCTCTCCCTACCTTTCTGAAATGTCAGAAAACGTTCTCCTTAAGGTCTATGCCCCTCTAGGAGAGGTCGCCGGCAAGGCTCTTTTCCTGCCGCTCGCCGGCCCGGAGTCGGTGGGAGAGTTCCTGGTCCGAGAAACACGACGGCTGGGTTGCTACGAGTGGTTCTTCGACAAAGAGGGAGCCATCAGGCGAAGCTTTACCGTACTCTTGAACGGCACCAGCATCTACCATGCCGCTGGGCTGGAGAGTATCATTCGGCCAGGGGACGAGATAGCGATCCTGGCCTTTATGGCCGGCGGTGCTCCATCCCTGGCCCGTTGAGGGGGTGGTGAAGGTACAAATCCTTATCTTGGGAAACGGCTTTGCCGGCATTAGCGCCTTGGAGACCCTTCGGGCTGTGGATCGCACGCTGTCAGTGAGCCTGGTGGCGCGAGAGCCGCATCCCTTCTATTCTCCCGCCTCTCTCTTTGCCTTCTTGGAAGGGCGGGTAGAGCGGCAACATCTCTTTCTACGGCCCCCCGAGTTTTACGTCCAGCCTGGCCTGAAAACCTTCCTTGGTCGCCGGGTTAGCCGGCTGGAGGCCAGCGCCCGTACCGTTCTTCTGGACGATGGCACCCGACTACCTTACGACCGACTCCTCCTGGCTACCGGTGCCTCAGCCCGGTTACCTGAGATTCCCGGGCGAGAGGCTCAAGGGGTCTTCAAGCTTGATACCCTGGCCGATGCCGAGGCCATCCGGAGGCATTCTCCCCGTCGCGCTGTGGTGGTGGGGGCTGGCTGGATCGGCGTGGGCCTGGCAGCGGCCCTGGCTGAGCAGGGAGCCCAGGTCGATCTGATTGAGGTGGCAGAGACCATTCTCCTCGGCGTCTTCCATCAGGAGGTGGCCGCCGTGATCATGAAAATGCTCCATGACCACGGTGTGCAGGTGCGGCTAGGGGAGAAGATAGCCGAGATCCACGGGGACCCGGTGACGGCAGTGCAGATAGATAAAGAGGCCATCCCCTGTGATAGCGTCTTCCTGGCCGTGGGCCGGCGGCCCAACCTGGATTTCGTCGACCCGGCCGAAGTCCCCCTGGGTCCCGGCGGCGGGGTCTTGGTAGATGACCGCCTCCATGCCGGCCAGGGGATTTACGCTGCTGGCGACTGCGCCGAGCCTCTGGACTTCCTGGGCCACCGGGCCATCCACGCCGTCATCCCCACAGCCATCGAAACCGGGCGCATAGCCGCTTTGAATATGGCAGGCCGGTCCACACCCTATGCCGGCTCCATCAACGCCAATGCTCTCCAAATCTTCGGACAAGCCTTCTTCTCTATCGGTTTCCTGGAAGGGGAGAAGGTGCTGCGACGGGTGCGGGACCGGTTACACCTCTTTGTGCTCCAGGGGAACCGCCTGGTGGGGGCTCAGTTTGCCGGCGAGGCCCCTGAGGCGGCCCAGGCCCGCACGGTTATCCGCCGCGGGATCGCCCTGGAGGGGGCCTTTAACTTCGACGCCTTGCAAAAGCGGCTCTTTCTGCCGGTGGTCTTCCCTAACCCCAACCGGTAGTAATGTGGAGATAAACTTCTAAGGTTCCTATCCGTTCAGCCGCTCGTGAGGTGGGTAATCGGGGAGATATGATGGGCGACAACAGGGGCGTGATGTTCCAGGAACCAGGCGATTTCCTGGGTGCCGGAGAGCGTACGCAGGCGGGAGCTTTCTTTGCTAGGCATGTTCATCAGTTGAATCTTTAACAAATGAGACAAGATTTCCTCCAGAGACCAGGTTTCTCCGAGAAACCTGGTCTCTGGGTTTCTCCGCGCTCTGCGGTGGGGTCTCGGCCGCACTTCTAGCGGTCTTTACACGAATCATACAATAGGACCAGGAAAATGGCCGCCGCGGTCAGATCGGCCGTGGTGCCGGGATTGAGGGTGTGGCGCTCGTTCCGCAGGTCGCGGTCCAGGTCCACTAGCGCCTGCCGGCCCTGGGCGGTGAAAACGCCGCCCGCCCCCAGCACCTCTGCGGCCCAGCGCGAGACCTGGCCAGCCACCTCGGCCCCTCGCTTCCGGGCGATCAGGGTATCGGGCACGCGGGCCAGCAGGGTCAAGTAAGTTTGCACGATGGCATCGGCGGGACTGTCGGCGGCGTGCCACGCCTCCCGCAGGGCCGGGTAGCCGATCTCAAAGGTGATGGCGAAATTGGTGACGTACTCGCGGGCGATGGAGTCCCGCTCCTGGGCCAGAGACATAGCCTGGTAGAGGGTGATGGTGGGCTCTTCGGCCACGTCGGCCTGCGGCGCACGCCCCAGGCCGCCGGGCCGGGCCAGCCTGATGGCGGCGTAGGCCTGGCGAGCGTCCTCCACGGTCAGCCCGGCCAGGACTTGAGCCAGGTTCTCTCGGAGTTCTCCGGCGCCCAGGCACGCTTTGGCCAGGGGAGCCAGCAGCAGTAGGATGCCCAGGTTGGTGTTGGTGCACACCAGCCTTTGGCTGTCCCGCACCGCCTGCCAGATGATCTGCCCCACTCCGGCGCGGCCGGCCCGGGCCAGGGCCGGCCCGATGGCCACCGCGCTGAGCAGGAAATCCTCCAAGCGGGTATTGGCGAAGTCGGCGTAGCGGTTAACGTTGCCCGGCTTGGGGGCACTGACCTCCAGCACACAGGCCGCTTGGGCCGCCAGGGCGATCTCCTCTGCCGTGGGGGCGAGCCCAGGGCGGGCACGGAGGCGCCGCCCGTACAACCGCCGGGGCGGTCCCTCATGATCGTCCGCACGAGTTCGGCGGTCGCCCCTCATCAGCCCAAAAGCTCCAATACGTGCTCGACAATGGCATCCGCGACGTCGAACTCCACAGTGCGTTGCAGCCCGCGCCAGCCGGGGATGCCGTTGACCTCCAACACGTAGGGTCGCCCGTGCTGGTCGCACGCGATGTCCACGCCGGCGTAGTCGGCCCCCACCAGCCGGGCGGCCCGCAGGCTGAGCGCCTCCAGCGCCGGGTCCAGTTGCAGCGCTTCGCTCCGCGCCCCCTGGGCCACGTTGGTTTTCCAGCCATTACCCCGGCGCGTCATCGCCGCCAGCAATCGCCCGCCGAGCACAAAGGCCCGGATGTCCCAGTCCTGGTGCGGGATGTATTCTTGCAGGTAGTACACGTAGCGCCCCAGTTCCAGGGTGCGGAAGATGCGGTGCGCCAGGTCGGGGTCGTTGATGCGCAACATCCCCTTCCCCTCCGACCCAAACAGGGGCTTGACCACTACGTCGCCGCCCAGTTCGGCAAAGGCCGCCACTGCTTCGTCAAAGCGTTCAGTGACGATGGTGCGAGGCGTGGGTAACCCGGCATCTTCCAGCAGGCTGGAGGTGTAATACTTGTCCACCGTCTTCTCAATGGTGCCGGCGGAGTTGATGACCCGCACGCCCAGGTTCTCCAACCGGTGCAAAACGTCCACGCGGAAGACGATCTGCTCCAGGGAGGCGGTGGGGATGCCGCGCACCAGCAAGGCCGCGCAATCGTCCAGCGCCGTACCCTGGACGGCGACGCGCGGCGTGGCGGCAATGCGGGCCAACAGGCGGGTGCTATTGTAGCGCTCGACGGTTACGCCACGCTGTTCCAGGGCGCGCTGGAGGCCCAAGACGTGCCAGCCGGTTTGCGAGGCCAGGATACCGATCTTCACGCCGCCGGCCTCCCACCCTCAAGCCCCAGCAGGGAGGCACCCAGCACCTGGGCGTTCAACCGGCCGGCGCGATAGCTCTTGCCGCTGGCCACGTTGTTGATGATGACCTGGGCCGGGCTGAAGAGCAGGGGGTCGATCTTGTAGAAGTCGCCGTACTGCTTGAACAGGCGATAGAATGGCTGGCCATAGTCGCTGGAAGCCGAGGACGGGATGCGCTCGACCAGGGCGGCCAGCTCGGCATCGTCGGCGCGCACGGTGTAGTAGACCTGACCGCCATACAAGACGCAATCGTTGGTGCGTCCGATGGCATGCAAATCGTCCTTGTCCACCGGGGCGATAGGCGCCGTGCCATAGCCACTCAATACCTGGCGCACGTCAAACCCCAGTTCCACCAGCTTATGCAGGCCGGTTTCCACCACCCGGGCCGAGATCTGGATCGAGCCGGCCAGCGAGGCGGTAGGCGCTATCAACATGGTCAGGTTGGCCGGGCTGACGACGCACTTGTCGGCGATGTAACCGGCCACCTCCTCGGTCGGCAACTGCCGGCCCTCCAGCACGAGGATCGCCACTTCGGCGCTGTCTTTATATTCTAACTTCTCGTACAACTTTTCGACCACCGCCAGGGCCCGGGCGGGGCCGGACCCCATGGCGAAGAACTTATCGCGCTTGATGGCCCAGCCGGCGTACTGTGACGCCATGCAGCCGATGGCCGGCTGGTCCACGGTCACCCCCAGGCCCGGCAGCCAGAAATCCCCGAAGAGTAGTGGCAAGAACGTCACCTGGCCGAGCCCGCCCATACACACTTCGGCCAGATACTTGCCGGCCTGCAGGCCGCCGGGCACCTGCAGGCCCAGGTCCAGCAGCCGGGCACCGCCGGGCAGCCTGGATACGCGAATGCCCAGGGTTTCGGCCTGGGCTATCATCTCTTCGACGATTGCCGCAGCTTGTCGATTAACGCTGATCATGGACCCTCCCAGGCCAGGATCTCCCCTTTCCCCAAGGCGGTCAGATCGCCGCAGTAGCGCCGATAGCGACCCTCGATCCGCTCCTCCGCGATCTCCAGGCCCAGGCTACGTAGCTCGCGCAGCAACAGGCGCAGGAAAACCGGCCGGTAGGTGCACGCATACCGGAAGGTGGGCAACAGCTTTGGCGTTCGATAGGTGATGATACTGCCCCGTTTCATCCCCGCGCCGGCCCGCTCGCCCAGGTTGCCGAAGACCAAAATGGAGCCGGCGATCATGAAGGCGCCGGTGAAGTCTCCAGTGTCGCCACCGACGACGATCGCGCCTCGTCGCATGGCGCTCCCGACCTCGTTGCCGGCGCTGCCGGCTACGACGATCAGGCCCCGGTTCATGCCGCGGGGGCTGCCCCGATACGCGCCCCCCAGGCCATGGCCGGCGTTCCCCCGGATGTGGATCTGGCCACCGCGCATTTCCGCGCCCGCCCAGTCGCCGGCGTTGCCATGCACCTCGATCCGGCCGCCGCTCATGGCAGCGCCCAGGTGCATGCCCGCGTCACCGTGCACGGTGATCTGGCCCTTTGTCATGCCTGCGCCGATCAGCTTTACCCGCCCTAGATCTCCCTCGATGGCAATGTCGGGCGTGCCATCGCCGCTGACAGCGAAGAAGTCGCCGAGGGTGGCTTTCTGGTTGCCGTAGAGCACCGGCAGGGCCTCGATTTCGGCGCTGGTCTTGCCGACGAAGCGGTCCGGCGTAATGGCCTCGGCCTCCAGCGGCACGGCCGGCCAAGTCTTGAGCCTCAAAGTCGTCATCGCTAACTAGCCCTCCATGACCCGGCGCAAGTGGATCTGGAACTGGCCCAGAGTGCCCCCATAGTTGCCGGCCGAGATGCGCCGGATGCCCGGGATACACGCCGCCCGGACGCCCAAGCGGGTGGCCTCCTCCACCGCCGGCAGGTCCAGTCCGTCGATGACGACCTCCAGGACGCAGTTAACTCCCTCGGGCAGGGCTGTTTCGACCACGCCGCGCAGTGTGGGGCAGAAGGCGTCGTTAGTCGAGGCGATCAGGAACTTGTACTTGGAGCGGGTCTTGCTGCCGCTACGAACGATCCCACCTGGGAAGGGCATCACCACCCCACGCACCCGCTGCATCGCCTCAACCGCCCGCTCGGCCGCCTCCAGCGTCACGTCGGGGTCCTCACCCAGGATCAGGAAGTTGCCACCGCCCACCGAGCGTTGCATGCCGAACCTCTCCTCGATCAGGAACTCGCCCTCCATCACCGGGACGCGCCAAAACCGCCGGCCCCCCAGGAGCTTGCTGGTCTGGTAACCATCGCCGAAGTAGCGGAGCTGTCCGCCGACAGGCAACACGTCCGGGCTTTCAAGGCCGTTGAAACAGGCCGTGGTCGGACAGGTCATCACGCACTGCCCAATGCGTTCCATCAACCGCTTAGGCAGATCGTCCTTCGACGGGGTAAACAGCAGCACGCTGACGCCGGGGCGACCATCCAGCGTATCCGTGACCTCGCCTTCGATGCCCGCCTCGCACTTGCAGCCGATGACCGAGGTGGCGAAGCCGGTCATTTTGATCGCGGCCGTCATAGCCCACTGGCGGTTCCTGGCTGTGATGATGACCCGCGTACCCCACATCTTGAAGGCTTCGGCGAAGGTGTCCTCGATCTCCACACCGTTGATGTACATCGTATCACTCCGTGAAGGGGCGACCACGACTCGTTTGTTCAGGAGTTGAACTCCTGAACAACGGGATGGACGCCCCTGTGTCATTCACGCGCGCAGGCGACGGCTACGCGGTGTGGCAGATAATGGTCAAACTGCACCGGGTAGTTCTCGAATGACACAGTGTAGTACTTCTCGAAGTCGTCGCGAATAGCCGACTCAATCTGCCGGTCGTAGCCCAGCGCGACGTAGAAGGTCCGACCCGGTTTGTCCTTGACGATACGGCCGTCTTGGGCCACGATCTCCCCGGCCTTGATGACATAGCGCGGACGGGCAAACATCTCCTTGGGGTCCGCGGCCTTGGGGTAGATGGTGATATCGGCGTCGGCCCCGGGCCCCAGGTGGCCCTTCTGGCGCAAGCCCAGCGCCCGGGCCGGACCCGCCCGCGTGATGATGGCGATCTCGAACAGGCTGTATTCGCGATGCAGGTCTTTGAGGCTGCTACGCTTCTGCGCCCCCCGGTGCACCCCTTCCAGCACTTCAGCGCGGTGGTCGCGATCCATCAGCAGCTTGATGATGTCCGGATAAGCATGGAACGGCCCGCCGTTGGGGTGGTCGGTGGTCAGGAACACGCGCCATGGGTCCTCGATCAACAACGCCAGCTCCAGCCCGACCGCCCATTGGACCGCGTTGACGGCATTGCGCTTGCTGAACCGGTATGGCACAATGCCGGCGCTGGTCTCCATCTCCACGTCAGAATTGACCCATTTATGGCCGGAGAGCTGGTACAGCCGGTACTGCCACGGCCCATCGGCCGTCATCGTAGTCACCGGTCCGAAAACCACCTGGCCCATGTCCACCGTAACATTTTTGTGTTCATTGACGTAGGCTGCCAGCTCCGGCGCGCCAGAGCAGAAGTCGCCCCAACCGGTCCCACCGTAGCCATTGAACTGGACATGGGTGATGTGGATGGGCAGATCGCCCACCGCCTGCATGGTCTGCAAAGTGATCTGGGCGTTGCCGGGCACCCCCAGATTGTTACAGTGGACGTGGATGGTGTGCGGCAGCCCCAGCTCCTGCTGCACGCGGGCCAGGTTGAACACAATCTGCCGGGGGGTGACCGGGAAAGTATCGGCCGGGTCGTCCAGGCTGTTTACGTTCCGGCCCCACTTCCACGTATCGACACCCGCCGGATTGACGATCTTGATGGCATAGCCCCCGGTGGCCTCCAGCAGCCAGGCCACATAGTCCTTGAGCCGGGCGAAGTCCCCTTCGGCGATGTACTTGAGGACAAAGTAGTTGTTGCCCATCAGCACGAAGAAGCCCTTGTCGAGAATCGGGATGTCGTTGAGCTCCTCGTGGACGTGCCGGGCGCCCAGTGGTGGCCCGGCCGCCTCCATGACCGTGGTGTAGCCCAGTTGGGCGAAGTGGTAGCCGGTGGCAAAGGTGGAGGGGACGGTATGGCCGACCCCGGAACGGGTGAGCGGCGTGCGGGGAATGGGCATTTCCCGGTGATCCTCGGGCCGCATCTTGCGGCCGGCGTTCACTTTGCCGCCAGCGACGTGGGCGTGGAACTCAATGCCGCCGGGCATGAGGATCATCCCCTGAGCGTCAATGACCTTGCCTTCCGGCGCCTCGGAAACGATCTTGCCGTCCGCTACGCAAACGTCCCGCACTTCGCCGTTGACTCCGTTCAGGGGATCATACACTTCGCCGTTAATGATTCTGAGCACCCGTCATCTCCTTGACTCACCTGATGCGCCCCTCGACCTCGCTGTGCTCCACGCAGGATGCGTCAGGTCACGTTTCACGCTTCACGCCTCACGGCAGTTCCCCCGCGCAACCGGGTGACCCGCTCCACGATGCGGCCAAGCACCTCTTCGTCGCTGGGGTAGGGCGAGGGCAGGAACTTGCGCAGGCGCAACGGCACGTTATCCATGCGGTAGATCGTTCCCTCGGCGCTGATACCGGCCGGGGCGGTAGTGATGATCACTTTGGCAACCTTGGTGGTCTCGCTCCCGTGGGTGTCCAGGGCTACCGTGGGAATCTGCGCCAGGCGCTGCCCGGCCACCCGCGGCAGGGTTGCCACCGGGTCCGAAGCCATGATCAACGCCGCGTCAGCCTCGCCGCGGCCCAGGACATCCACCGCCGTGAATTCGCCCGGGTTGAAGCGGGGATATCCGCGGCTGAAATTAACACCGAAAGGATAGCCCGTCTGCCAGGAGAGCACGTTGTCAATGCCGGTCACGTTGCCATGTCCGCGCATCGGGATGACGGCGAATTTGGTGTGGGCATAGAGATCACGCACCAGCATAAACGCGGCGGCGGTGTTCATCTGCTTGCCCCGGCTTTGGGTCAGGCCCTGGCCCACAAACAACACGCCAAACCGGCACGACTTCATCCGCCCTGCCAGGTCCTGGAGCTGCGCCAGCGTGAGGCCCGTGTCCGCCACGGCCCCCTCCTCCAGATCGAGACCGCGGATCAGGGCGCGCAAAGCCCACAGGCACTCGAAGTCCCGGCCCGGCTTGATCTGCAGGAAGATGTCGGCGGCGCGGGCGCTGGCCGTTGGTCGCACGTCCACCAGCACCACCGTGCGGTCCTTGCGTCCGCGAGGGGTGAACAAGCCTCTAGGCGTGACCGCGTAGCGTGCGAAGTGTAGGGGGTGAGACTCGGCGGGGTTTGATCCCCAGTAGATGAGCAGATCCGCCCGATTTTTCACCTCACCCAGCGTGCAGGTTGGTTCACCGACGGCTTGCATTGCGATGCCCGATGGGCCGTGGCACACCGAGGTGCAGCAGTCGATGGTGGCCCCCAGCAGGTCTGCCAGGGCAACTGCCTGGCGCTGGGCCTCGCAATAGGTGCTGCTCAGGCCGTAGATCAGGGGATAGCGCGCCTGGGAGAGGATCTGCGCCGCGACCTCCACCGCCTGCTCCAGGCTGGCAGGCTGACCATCGATCAACGCTGGCGGCTGGCCGGTTTCCGCGCTGTGGCCCAGCAGCCAGGCCCGCCCCAAGGCACAGGCCTGTTTGACCCCTGTGACACGCCCATCTTCCAGCGTCACCGTCAGGTCGTCGCACACGCCGCCGCAGAAAGCACAGACGACATGGTCAATTTGCATTCTTTTCCCTTATACATTGCCCCCGCACACCTTCCAGGTGTGCGGGGTGGGTCAGCTGATCCGCTCCATCTCCACCTCAAACCCTTTGGAGTCGGGCATGCCCGAGGCGTGGGTTTCGGCTCCGATCAGACAGCTCGACGGGGGCCCGTAGGCGATGAATGCCATGCCTTCTGGCAGTTCGGCGCCCCGGCACTTGGCGGTCGCTTCACCGTGTGACGTCTTAATCTTCACCAGGTCTCCATCCTGCAGTCCCAAGCGGGTCATGTCGCCACCGTTCATCTCCACGGTGGTGACTGCCTCCCGGTACTCAGGAGAGTCTTTGCCCTTATTCAACCCGGTGCCCTGCTTCAGGCTGCGGCCGGCGATAAGGATCAGCTTCCCGTCAGGCATAGATCTCCCCTTTCAGCGCCTCGGCTTGGGCGACCAGGCTAGCGTAGCAGGCATCCCGGGTCGGGCCCTGGGCCAGCACAGTGCACACTGGGCTGCCCCTGGTCAGGCTCTCGCCCGAAAAGGGCACGTCTCGGACTCCCCGCTCCGGCCAGCCTCGCGTGTCTGGCGCCACAGCATCCTTCTCGGCGTACAGGATGGCCTTGCCGTAGAAGGGGCCGCTGGCCAGCCTCGGCGCCAGGTCGAAATCCAGCAGCTCTCCAGCGGTGATGGACCGGACATGGAGGTCGAACACGGACAGGCCGTAAGCCCGTTCCATCAGCTCCATAGACGCGCAGTAGCGGGGATTGACCTCCATCAGGTATATTTGACCGTCCTTGAGGACGAAGTCCACACCGTTGGCGCCCACCAGCCTGAACTCTCGCGTGAGACTGCCCGCGAGATGGCGCACCTGAGCCAGGAGCATTGCTCGCTCCCCAGGGGATATGGCGGGGGGCAGGATGTTGCCGCAATAGCGAAATCCCCCAACTCCGAACTCGGGCCGGCCGATGAGCTGCTCCGTCAGGCCGATGACGACGCACTCCTGGCCATTGGCGATGAATGAGGCTGAGCAATCCAGCCCTGGAATGTACTCTTGAACCAAAAAGCCCTTCCCGGGGGCCACATCGCCGGCCCACCAAACGATGCCGTGTCCCCCGCCGCTGCGAATCGGTTTCTTCAGCCAGCGCCGGGCCGGGTCAGGGCAACGGTAGTCATTGGCGTAGATCGTCTCCGGGACCCCGATCTCCTCCTGGGCGAGGAAGCGGAAGAGAGTAGGCCAATGGCGTACCTTCGACAAATCCGCCGCCCGGTTGCCGAGCAATCGGTGCTCTGCCTCGAACCTCGCCACCACCTCGGGGTGATTCTCCAGGTTAGACGTGTAAGCCACGGCCTCAAAGGCCAAACTCTGACTGGCGGCATAGAGCGCCGCTGAACTGAAGGGGAGCTCAAAGTCCCGCTTCAGGGAGTAGTTCTGGCACCAGCTCTTCTGGTCGTAGTCGCCGAAGTAGTCCAGGGTGATGAAGTCGTAGCCGGAGGCCCTGGCCGACTCGGCAATAGCCCTGGTGCTGACCCCGGTGATCAGGATGCGCATCCAGCGCGCTCAACCAAGGTATTTCTGTTTGATCGCTGCGCTGTCGCGGACGTGAAGATGGTCGAGGACGGTGCCCGCCGCGCCGCGAATCTCCATCACCTCCACCAGCCCAGCATATAGCCCGCCAGCCAGGCCGTCGGCGATGAGAGCGGCACCCTGGGCAGCCTCCTTGGCCACCTGGGCGAAGCCCTCCACCCGGCGCACGGGCCCGAAGGTCGAAAGCCTGCGGGTCAGCTCCTGGCGGATCTTCTCCGTGCGGCAGAGCCGGCCCGAGATCAGGATCTCCCGTGGGTTTGGCACCGTCACTAACTCTGCGGCCACGCCCTTGACCACACCTTCCATCAGAGCTTCCCAAGCCATCCGGGCGCGTTGGTCTCTCTCGGCCAGGTCGGCAAAATCCTCCGGCGATAACTCCGGGCGGCCGGCCACGTAGGCCGCCCCGCCGGTGAAGAGGAGCTCTTTGTGAAAACCACCCAGCAGATAGGCCAGCTCCGCATCCATGCTGCCCAGCGAGTAGTAGCCCAGTCCACCCACCGTCCCGCCCAGGCCGTCCACCACCTTGCCCCCGGCCACGGCCATCACCGCGGTGTAGGCCCCGCCCACCTCGGCGAAGATGAAAGAGGTCTCCTGATAACTGATGCCGTAATGCCGGGCCTGATCGTAGATGCCAAGCGCCAGGCAGCAGAGCTTGTCGGCAGTGCCCATGTCCAGCTTGTTGGCCTTACGGTGCTCTGGCACCGTAGGCAGGTGGATCACGCCGGGGATAAAGAGAAGGGGCAGCCCACTGACTTTCATCAGGGGGATCATCTTGCCCATCCCGCCCAGCACGGGGATCCTGCCCCGTTCGCGCTCGTCTACCAGGGTGAAGAGGAAGCGCTCCTGATCACCGAACTTTTCGATGGGCACCAGGGGCAGCCCGTAACCAGAAGGGGCGGCGATCAGGTCCACCGGCTGAGCTGATTGCAGCAGATCAATCAATGTCTGGGGGTTGGCAGCGAACTCTGGCGAGGGCAGAGAAGTGTCCAGGAACACCCGCCCATCATCCAGCCCGCACACGTCGAAACTCACCGTCCCAGGATCAATGCCGATTGTCCTAGCCATGTGAATCCTCCTTGTAGGCGATTTCAGCGGCCATTCTACGGACCCCAACCGGGATCACCCTAGAACCGCTCTCCAACCAGTTCCCCGTTGACCTTGACCAGCTTGAACCATATCTTGCAGAAAGGGCACTGGATGACGTCCCCTTCCCTGGCACTGGCGCTCAACTCGACGTCCCTCAGGCAAACCGGGCACTCGACCACTGGTTCCTCCACGCCGGAGCCTTCATAACGCCTTGCCGATCTCGTAGATCTCCTCGACGTCCAGGATCAGGTCGCTAGCCTCGAAAAGCTTGGCCACGGCAGCCCGGTGGATCTTCATCTTCAGGCCGCCGATACCTATCGCACCGAAGGCAAGCTTGCCTTCCCGCTCCTTACCGTCGTCGGTCGGCTTGATCCCTCCGATGCCGGTGGGCGGTACGGCGTTCACGTCGGCGATCACCTCAACGCTGGGGGAAGCCGCCCAGAGCTCCTTCTTCACCAGCTCGACCCCGGCTGCGCCGGTGGTCAGGACAATGTGCGCGCCTTCCAGGGCCCGCGCGGTAGCCGCATCGTCCCTAACCTCTAGCGGGGTTACGTCCAGGTGGAAGCGCTCCCGAATAGACTGGCTTGTGCTCTGAGCACGGTCAAGGGCGCGGGAGGTGATGGCGACCTGGCAGCCTTCCTTCGCCAGCAGGGTGGCGGCACGGATCCCAACCGGGCCAGTGCCAGCGAAGATCACCGCGCGCTTGCCCGCCACCGGTACAGCGCGGACGATCTTCAAGACCGCAGCGGCGGCGGTGGTATTGGACCCGTTAGGGTCGGCCATCACCGATACCCGCACCGGACCGAAGAAAGCATCCAGCACCGCCTTCAGCATCGCCTCACCCACCGGCACCGAGGAACCACCGATGAAGATCGCGGTGTTCTTAAGTGCCTCGCCGCCGCGGGTGAACATGCCGCCATAGACCAGATTGCGCACGTCCTCCAGAGTGACCCCGCCGTAGCCGAGCACGTGGTCCACCCCGGCGTCGTAGGCGGTGATGCAGTCAAAGGAGCTGGCAAACTTGTCACTGTCCAGTTGGATCAGCAGTTTCTCCATGACACTTTCTCCTTTCGCGTGAATTGCCTCAGGATGTCTTCTGCGTAGCCATTTCCTACGCCATTATCCTCCGGTCACCGACCTTCAATAACCATAGGCATTACCGACTCAGGGGAATTATAGCACCGAAGAGGATAAACAACAATCATCCCTCCGGTTTACGTAGGCGTAAGGCGCTCTCTCTTCACCAGCCCGCCATGAACAATGGATGGGAAGCAAGGGGTTGTGATATACGGTGTGGACATTACCCAGCAGGCAAAATTTACATCTTTGCTGGGTGTTTCTTGATCTGATCGGTGATAGAGCACGGGGCGCACCCCAATTGCATCGTGGGATGCGCCCCGTACGTCGAATCCTAGCGCGCCAGCGCTA
>JBFMCB010000047.1:0-18234 GCA_040754915.1 Chloroflexota bacterium
GGGGTCCAGGTCTCATACTGCTTTGCATCCTCCTCGGTGATACGCCTACGACCCGACCATTCTAACACAAGCTGCACGTATTCAGCGTAGCCGGAGGAGTGTATAGTATGTCCTGGCCCCCGCACACAAGGGTATTGACAAATCACCGCCCTTGTGGTATCCTGTCACCAATAATTTTTCAGCACTTCTCAGGTTGAGGCGTCTCGATGAGCCAGCCGGCCGGCGTCGTCGTTCTCTCCCTTATTTCGTCCCTTATCATTAAGGGACTACTGCCGTTTGGGAGGGACTGGGGCCGGGCCTAAACACCGCCAAATCGCATACCCAAAGCCTCCCAAACGGGAGGCTTTTTCGTTGCCCGTAGTCGGCAACGTCGTCGACAGTATTACAGGCATAGGGGCCTTTCCCACATCCATAGCTGGATCTGGGGAGGGCCTTTTTTGTTCGGGTCAGAGAGGAGGGGCTGGCATGAGACGCACCGGTGCACAAATGGTCTGGGAGATACTGAGGCGCGAGGGGGTCCAGATCGTCTTCGGATACCCCGGGGGGGCAATCCTGCCTGTCTACGACGCCCTGGTGGATTATCCCATCCACCACGTCCTGGTGCGCCACGAGGAGAACGCGGCCCTGGCAGCCGACGGCTACGCCCGTGCCACCGGCAAGGTTGGCGTCTGCATGGCCACTTCCGGGCCAGGCGCTATGAACCTGGTGACCGGCCTGGCCTGCGCCATGCTCGATTCTTCCCCGGTGGTGGCCATCACCGGCCAGGTCGCGAGCCACCTGGTCGGCTCCGATGCGTTTCAGGAGGTCGACGTCACCGGCGTGACCTTGCCCATCACCAAGCACAACTACCTGGTGAACCGGGTCGAAGAACTGCCCCGGGTGATGAAAGAGGCGTTCTATATCGCCCGCTCCGGCCGCCCGGGCCCGGTGCTGATCGACATCTGCAAGGATGCCCAGATGGCCTCCACCGGGTTCGAATATCCCGAATCGATCGAGCTACCCGGTTATCGACCCGTCCTACGGGGCCCAAAGGAACAGATCCGCCAGGCCGCTGCCTACATCAACGCCGCCGAGCGGCCGGTGATCCTGGCCGGGCATGGCATCATCCTCTCCGGCGCCAATGACGAACTGCGTGAACTCGCCGAGCGCGGCAACATCCCCGTGTCCACCACCCTGCTGGGCATCGGCGGCCTGCCGGAATCGCACCCGCTCAACCTGCGCATGATGGGCATGCACGGCCAGGCCTATGCCAACATGGCGATCCAGGAGGCCGATCTGCTCATCGCCCTGGGCATGCGCTTCGACGACCGCGTTACCGGCAACCTCAAAGCCTACGCGCCAAGGGCCGAGGTGATCCACGTGGACATCGACCCAGCGGAGATCGGCAAGAACGTTCGGGCCGATGTGGGCATCGTCGGTGACGCGAAGCACGTTTTGCGGCAGATCCTGCCGTTCATCGAACATCGCTACCGATCGGCATGGTTCGCCCAGATCGAGAGATGGCGCGGCGACGCAGGGGCACGCGACATCCTCAACCAGGGATTCCCCAAGGACATGCTCCTGGCACCATACGTCATTCACGAGATCTGGCGCGGGACGGGTGGCGACATCACGGTAGTCAGCGACGTAGGCCAGAACCAGATGTGGGAGGCCCAGTACTTTCAGCACGATCGCCAGAATCAACTGATCACCTCGGGGGGCCTGGGGACCATGGGCTTCGCCGTGCCGGCGGCCATAGGCACCAAGTTCGGAAGGCCAGACGACGAGGTGTGGGCGGTGGTCGGAGATGGCGGCTTCCAGATGAGCATCCCGGAACTGGCCACGGTGGTCCAGGAAAAGCTGCCGCTCAAGATCGCGGTGATCAACAACGGCTGTCTGGGCATGGTGCGGCAGTGGCAGGAGCTGTTGCATGACCGCCGCTACTCGGAGATACGCATCGCCGGCCCGAACCTGGTGAAACTGGCCGACGCCTACGGGATCCAGGGCCAGCGCGTCCGGCGGCCCGACGACGTGGCCGAGGCCATCCGCGCCGCCCGCCAGTGCCCAGGTCCGGTGCTGACCGAGTTCGTGGTCGAGCCAGAGGTCAACGTCTTCCCGATGGTTCAGCCCGGTAAGGGGCTGCACGAGATGTTGCGCCGGCCGATGCCAAGTCGGATCATGGCCATGGCCGAGAAAGTGTAGGAGTGCCAAATACCTCTGAACGATGACAGCAGCACGCGCAAATCCACTCACATCCTGGTCGCCTTGGTCGAGAACAAACCCGGCGTCCTGAACCGGGTCGCCAGCCTGTTCCGCCGCCGCAGCTTCAACATCGAAAGCCTGACCGTCGGCCACACCGAATCGCCCGACGTCTCACGCATGACCATCGTGGTGGACACCAGCAAGACCAGCGCCGCGCTGGTGGAGAAAAACCTGAACAAACTGATCAACGTCATCGCTGTCCAAGACGTGACCCATGCCCCGATAGTCGTGCGTGACCTGGCGTTGATCAAGGTCAGGGCCCCAGCCGAGAGGCGGGCCGAGATCATGCAACTCGTGGACATCTTCCGGGCCAAGATCGTGGACGTCTACGCCGAGTCGGTCATCGTGGAGGTCACCGGGCCGGAAGCCAAGATCGACTCCATGGTGGATCTGCTGCATCCCTTCGGCATTATCGAAATGGTGCGCACCGGCCGGGTGGCCATGGTGCGCGGCAGCGGATATCGTGCGCCGTACGTGCTCAGCGACAATGGTTCGAACGGGTTAATGGTTAATCCTATCCCCTGACCCCTAAACCCATCGATGTGAAAGGAGAACACCCAATGGCCAACATCTATTACGACCGGGACGTGGATCTCAGCCTGCTCAAGGACAAGACCGTGGCGGTCATCGGCTACGGCAGCCAGGGGCACGCTCACGCGCTTAACCTGCGCGACTCCGGCGTGAGCGTTGTGGTGGGCCTGTATGAGGGGAGCAAGTCGTGGGACAAGGCGGCCGGCGAGGGACTAAAGGTCATGAAGGTCGTCGAGGCCGTAAGGGATGCCGACGTGATCATGATCCTTGTGCCCGATCCCGCCCAGCCCAAGCTCTACCGGGAGGAGATCGCGCCGGGGCTCTGGGCTGGCAAGACGCTCATGTTCGCCCACGGCTTCAACGTCCGCTTCGGGCAGATCCAGCCGCCAGGAGATGTGGACGTAAGCATGGTCGCACCCAAAGCGCCAGGGCACCGGCTGCGCGAGGTCTTCATCGAAGGACAGGGGACGCCAGCGCTGCTGGCAGTACACCAGGACATTTCGGGCAGAGCCAAACAACAGGCCCTTGCCTACGCCAAGGCGTTGGGCTGCACCCGGGCCGGGGTCATCGAAACGACCTTCGCTGAGGAGACCGAAACCGACCTGTTCGGCGAACAGGCCGTGCTATGCGGTGGCGTCTCCAACCTGATCCAGGCCGGGTTCGAGACATTGGTCGAGGCGGGCTATCAGCCGGAGATCGCCTATTTCGAATGCCTGCACGAGTTGAAGCTGATCGTAGACCTGATATACGAGGGCGGCCTGACGTACATGCGCTACTCAGTGAGCGACACGGCTGAGCACGGGGACTACTACGCCGGCCCCCGCATCATCGACGAGCGAGTCCGCGCTGAGATGAAGAGGGTCCTGGCCGAGGTCCAAGATGGCTCGTATGCCAAGGCTTGGATCCAGGAGAATGCCGAGGGCCGGCCGTGGTTCAACCGGAAACGCCAGGAGGAGCAGCAGGCCAGGATCGAGCAGGTCGGCAGGCAACTGCGAGCGATGATGCCCTGGCTGAAGAAAAAGAAGTAGGGAGGATGTCGAATGGCCAACGATGACCGGGCTGATCTTCGCCGCCCTGAGGGGCCAGGCACCGCGTTTTGTAGTGTTTTAAGGAGGCACCACCCTTATGGACGCGAAGAACGTTGACGTCGTGCGCGTCTTCGACACCACCCTGCGAGATGGGGAGCAGTCACCCGGCGCGACGCTAAACATCGGTGAGAAGATCGAGATCGCCAGACAGCTAGCGCGGCTGCGCGTAGATGTTATTGAGGCGGGGTTCCCCATTGCCTCGCCCGGCGACTTCCAGGCAGTCCGCCGGGTGGCGCTGGAAGTCGGCCAGGCCGACAACCCACCCATCATCGCCGCCCTCGCCCGGGCGAACAAGGCTGACATCGACCGGGCGTGGGAGGCAGTCAAAGAGGCCAAAAGACCGCGCATCCACACCTTCCTGGCCACGTCAGACCTCCACCTTCAGCATAAATTGAAGATCACCCGCGAGCAGTGCCTCGCCCAGGTCAAAGAGATGGTCGGCTATGCCAGGAGCCTATGCCACGACGTGGAGTTCTCTCCCGAGGATGCCGGGCGCTCCGATCCGGAGTTCCTGTATCACGTCCTTGAGGTGGCCATCAACGCCGGGGCGACCACGATTAACATCCCTGACACCGTTGGCTACACCATGCCCGAGGAGTTCGGAGCATTGATCGCGGGCATCATCAGGAACACACCCGGCGCGGACAAGGCGACGGTCTCAGCCCATTGCCACAATGATCTGGGATTGGCCACCGCCAATACCCTGGCCGCGGTGCGCAACGGAGCACGCCAGGTAGAGGTCACCGTCAATGGCATCGGCGAACGGGCCGGGAACGCCTCGCTGGAAGAGGTCGTGATGGCGATCCATACCCGGCCGCAATTCTATCAGCTCCACACTAACGTCGACACCACACAGATCGCCCGCACCAGCCGCATGGTCAGCGCCTACACCGGCATCCCGATCCAGCCCAACAAGGCCATCGTGGGCGCCAACGCCTTCGCCCACGAGGCGGGCATCCATCAGGACGGCATGCTGAAAAACCCCCTGACCTACGAGATCATGCGGCCTGAGACGGTAGGGCTATCGGAAAGCAAAATGGTCCTGGGCAAGCACTCCGGCCGCCATGCGTTCCAGGTAAAGCTCGCCGACATGGGCTACAATCTGACCGGTGACGATCTCGCCCGAGTATTCCAGCGATTCAAGGATCTTTGTGACAAGAAAAAGATCGTTGCCGACCCGGACATCGAAGCGATCATCAGCGACGAGGTGTATCAGCCGACCGAGGTGTATCACCTGGAGCACGTCCAGGTATCGTGCGGCGACAAGTCGATCCCCACGGCCACGGTGCGCCTGCGGGGACCCCAGGGGCAGATCCTCGAGGACGCGGCCCTGGGCACCGGCCCGGTCGATGCGGTCTACAAGGCCATCAACCGCCTCGTCGGCGTGCCCAATACGCTCACCGAGTTCGCCATCAAGGCGGTAACCGAGGGGATCGATGCGGTCGGGGAGGTGACCATCCGCATCGAGGCAAAAAACGGCGATGGCCAATACCCAGTGCACCCCCAGACTGGGCTTCCCCTGCGCACCTTCAGCGGCCACGGTGCGGACACCGACATCATCGTCGCCAGCGCCAAAGCCTATATGAGTGCGCTCAACAAGTTGCTGTCAGCGCGCGATAGCGGCGGCCACGCGGCACTCTGCACATCGTCGAAGGAGCCAGGTGTGGCGGGGGCTGGAAGCTAGAGCAGGAGTTCATCACATGGCCATGACCCTGGCGGAAAAAATCCTTGCCGCCCACGCCGGGCTGGAACACGTGTCGCCGGGCGACTTCATCGAAGCGAGGGTGGACATGGTGCTGGCAAACGACATCACCGCTCCGCTTGCCATCGGCCAGTTCCAGCGCCTGAACGTGCCCGGCCTCTTCGACCGCCAGCGGGTTGCCCTGGTCCAGGACCACTTCGCCCCGCCAAAGGATATCGCCGCCGCGAACCAGTGCAAGCTAGTACGTGGTTTCGCCCGCCAGCACGGCCTTGCCCATTACTACGAGGGCGGCAAGACCGGCGGCATAGAGCACGTAGTGCTCCCCGAACAGGGCGTAGTGCTGCCGGGCGAAGTGATCATCGGAGCGGACTCGCACACCTGCACCTACGGGGCGTTGGGGGCCTTCTCCACCGGCATGGGCTCCACGGACGTGGCGGTGGCCATGGCCACCGGTCGCATCTGGATGAAGGTCCCCGAAACGATTCGTTTTATCTACGAAGGCGAGCTCCAACCTTGGGTCGGTGCCAAGGACCTGATCCTTTACACCATCAGTGACATCGGCGTCGAGGGCGCGCTGTATCAGGCGATGGAGTTCGGCGGGCCGGTCATCGCCGCCATGGGCATGGACGGCCGCTTCACCATGGCCAACATGGCCGTCGAGGCAGGCGCGAAGGCTGGCCTGTTCGCGGTAGACGACACGACGCTGGACTATGTGCGGCGGCGCACCGGGCGACCCTTCACCGTTTACCATAGCGACCCCGACGCCCAGTACGCCCTCGTACGCCGTTACGGCGTCAGCCAGATCGAGCCGCAGATCGCCTTCCCCCATCTCCCGTCTAACACGCGCCCGGTCAGCCAGGCGGGGCACGTGCCCATCGACCAGGTCTTCATCGGCTCGTGCACCAACGGCCGCATCAGCGACCTGCGACAGGCCGCTCGTGTGCTCAAAGGCCGGCAGGTGGACCGCCAGGTTCGCTGTATTATCATCCCCGGCGACGCGACCACCTACCGCCAGGCCCTGGTCGAAGGGCTGATCGAGACTTTCGTTGAGGCAGGAGCCATGGTCGGCACGCCGTCGTGCGGCCCGTGTTTGGGGGGCCACTCGGGCGTGCTGGGGGAGGGGGAGCGGTGTGTCAGCACCACCAATCGCAACTTCGTTGGCCGCATGGGCCACGTCAAGAGCGAGGTGTATCTGGCAAACCCAGCCGTGGCGGCCGCCAGCGCCATACTGGGCCGCATAGCCGCTCCGGCAGAGCTATAGGGATGCATGAAATTTCCGTCCCGGCAAGGCTGGCACGGCGGATCTGGCCAACGCCTGGAGGGGGATCACCTACTCAAGTAGCGAGGCTTAGAGATGAAACTAACCGGCAAAGCCTGGAAATACGGTGACAACGTCAACACCGATGCCATTATCCCCGGCCGCTATCTGAGCACGACAGATCCAAAAGAACTGGCAAAGCATTGCCTGGAGGATCTGGATCCGACGTTCGCGAGCCAGGTGCAGACCGGCGACATCATTATCGCCGGCAAGAATTTCGGCTGCGGGTCTTCGCGTGAGCATGCTCCCCTTTGCCTCCGCGCCGCGGGTGTGTCCTGCGTGATTGCCGAGACCTTCGCGCGCATCTTCCTCCGCAATGCCATCAACCTCGGCCTGCCTGTCCTCGAATGCCCGGAGGCAGCGAGGGCAATTCAGGCCGGCCACCGTATCGAGGTCGAACTGAGCACTGGCCAGATCACTGACCGGGATACAGGGCAGATCTTCCAGGCGAAACCATATCCCGAGTTTATGCTCAAGATCATCGACGCTGGAGGTTTGGTGCCGCACACAATGAAACAGACGAATGCAGCTATCGGGAGTGGCACATGAGCGCCGTCCAGATCTATGACACGACCCTGCGCGACGGCGCCCAAGGCGAAGGCATTTCTCTTTCTGTCGAAGACAAGCTCAAAATCGCCCGCAAGCTCGATGAGCTAGGCGCCCACTACATCGAGGGCGGCTGGCCAGGCTCCAACCCCAAGGATGCCGACTTCTTCGCCCGGGCCCGGTCACTCCCCCTCAAGCGCGCAACGGTGACCGCCTTTGGCTCGACCCGTCGTACCGATGTATCGTGTGAGGCGGACCCGCAGATCAGGATGTTGCTCGACGCGGGCACGCGCACGGTGACCATCGTCGGCAAGACGTGGGACTGGCAGGTCGGCCACATCCTGGGAACGACCCTGGACGAGAACCTGCGCATGATCGCCGACACCGTGCGCTATCTCAAGTGCCAGGGCCGCGAGGTCTTCTATGACGCCGAGCACTTTTTCGACGGCTATAAGGCCGATCCCAGCTACGCCCTGGCGACGGTGCGAGTCGCTCAAGATGCCGGCGCGGACTGCGTCATCCTGTGTGACACCAACGGTGGGACGCTGACGTGGGAATTGCAGGCGATCGTCGAGGTGATACGCAAGACAACGACCGTCCCCCTGGGCATCCACACCCACGACGATGCGGGCCTGGCTGTCGCCAATGCGCTGGCGGCGGTGCGGGCTGGTTGTACGCAGGTACAGGGGACGATCAATGGCTACGGTGAGCGCGTCGGCAACGCCAACCTGTGCAGCGTCATCCCCAACCTCAAGCTAAAAATGGGGGTGGACTGCATCGGCGACGAAGCGCTCTGCAAACTGACCGAGACGTCACGCTACGTCAGCGCGGTGGCCAACCAGGCCCACGACCGCCGGCTGCCCTACGTCGGCGCCAGCGCCTTCGCCCACAAGGGCGGCCTGCACGTCGCGGCTATCCTGAAGGCTGAGGAGAGTTATCAGCACATCGATCCCGCACAGGTCGGCAATGAGAAACGCGTGCTGGTGAGCGAGCTATCCGGTCGCAGCAACCTCGTCTACAAAGCGCGGGAGTTCGGCCTGGACTCCAGCAAGGCCGAGGTGAAAGCAGCCCTGGCACAGATCAAGGAGTTGGAGCATCGGGGTTTCCATTTTGAGGGTGCGGATGCCTCAGTTGAGTTACTTCTCCGACGCGCCCAGCCCAGCTATGAGCCGCCGTTCGAGCTGGTGGACTTCATGGTCATCGTCGAACACCGGCGTGGGCGCGGCATCTTTGCCGAAGCCAATGTGAAGGTCCGTGTCGGCTCAGAGATCATCCACACCGCCACCGAGGGCAACGGCCCGGTAAACGCACTGGATGCCGCGCTGCGCAAGGCGCTCCTGCCGCACTACCCCCAGCTTGCCACGGTGCAACTGACCGACTACAAGGTGCGTATTCTCAACGGCCAGGCGGCCACCGCCGCCACCACCCACGTCATGATCGAGACGCGCAATGGCCCCCGCTGTTGGAGCACCATCGGCTGCTCCACCAATATTATTGAGGCAAGCTGGCAGGCGCTGGCGGACAGCCTGGAATATGCGTTGACCATGATCGGCATTGGAAATTACGGATGAAGGCAAAGATCGCGGTATTGAGCGGCGATGGCATTGGCCCCGAGGTCGTCGCCGAAGGCGTCAAGGTCCTCCAGGCCGCGGCATCGCGTTTCGGCCACACCTTCGAACTGGTCGAGGGGCTGATC
This sequence comes from Chloroflexota bacterium, assembly GCA_040754915.1. Taxonomy (GTDB): domain Bacteria; phylum Chloroflexota; class DTOL01; order DTOL01; family JACQYG01; genus JACQYG01. The sequence goes on from JBFMCB010000047.1 coordinate 9,123, forward strand.
GGGGGCATCGCCATCGATCGGCTGGGCCACCCACTGCCTGATGAAACGCTGAAACTGTGCCAGGGCAGCGATGCGGTGCTCCTGGGCGCGGTGGGCGGGCCGAAGTGGGATGACCCCAGGACGGCGATCCGCCCCGAGCAGGGGCTCCTGGGCCTGCGGCACGGCCTGGGCCTCTTCGCCAACCTGCGGCCGGTGAAGGCCTACCCTGACCTGGCCGATGCTTCTCCGCTCAAACCTCAGGTGGTTTCGGGCGTTGACCTGGTCATCGTCCGCGAACTGACTGGAGGGCTCTATTTCGGAAAGCCCCAGGAGAAGCGCGGAGAGCCGCCCCGGCGTGAGGCGGTGGATACCATGTTTTACACCGAGGGCGAGATCGCGCGGCTGATGCACGTGGCCTTCGGCCTGGCGAGGCGCCGCCGCAGAAAAGTGACCTCGGTAGACAAGGCTAACGTGTTGGCCTCGTCGCGGCTATGGCGCGAAGTGGCCCACGAGGTAGCGGCGCAGTACCCCGACGTGATCGGCGAGGATTTGCTGGTGGATGCCTGTGCCATGCAACTGATCCGCCGCCCGGCCGATTTCGACGTGATCGCCACCGAGAACATGTTCGGCGACATCCTGTCGGACGAGGCGGCGATGCTTGCCGGCTCGATGGGGATGCTGCCGTCAGCGTCATTGGGCGCAGGGAGGTTCGGCCTGTACGAGCCCGTCCACGGCTCGGCGCCGGACATCGCGGGGCAAGGCGTTGCCAATCCGTTGGCGACGATCCTCAGTTGCGCCATGATGTTACGCTGGTCCTTAGGGCTGGAATACGAGGCCGCGGCGGTAGAGAGGGCCGTGGAACGAGTCCTGGGCGCCGGGTATCGCACCCGGGACATCCTGGGCCCGAAGGGCCAGTTGGTGCGCACTCAAGGGATGGGGAGCCTGGTTGCCGAAAACCTATCCTGATGCCCCTGGCGGCGATCGCCCGCTCGTCACGGTCACAACATCGGCCATTTTAGTCCGGGGGCTAACGGTCCACTGGTTGAGCGCGTGGGTAGGAGCCCAGGACCCGCAGGAAGGTGGCGGTCTCGCGCCGATGGTCGATGGCATTCCTGCAGCGCTCTTCCTGCAAACTACCGGCGAAGTCCAGGTAGAATAGACAACCCCACACCTCCGGCCCGCCACCCCCATGCTCCCCCCTTGAGGGGGAACTGCCCCCCGTCAACGGGGGACTGAGGGGAGTCAGCTCCAGCTCCTGACCTGAGCTCTCTCGGCCTTAAACCACCGCGCATCACAACCTTAGCACTGCCCCCTGGCTCCCGGACGTGACCATCCTGGCGTAGCGCGCCAGCCAGCCGCTGAGGCGGCGGTTCTGTTCCGGCTGCCAGGAGGCCCGCCGGACACGGAGCTCCTCTTCCGGGAGTTCCACCTCCAGTTTGCGTGCGATGATGTCCAGGCTTATGATGTCACCGTCTCTGACCAAGGCGATGGGCCCCCCAGCGGCTGCCTCCGGCGACACATGGCCGATACACGCGCCGCGCGTCCCGCCGGAAAAGCGACCGTCGGTGACCAACGCCACCGAGGATCCCAGCCCCATGCCCATGATGTTCGACGTGGGCGCCAGCATCTCCGGCATGCCTGGGCCACCTCCGGGACCCTCATAGCGGATGACCACCACGTCGCCAGGCTTAACCTTGCCATGGAGGATGCCGGCGTTGGCTTGGTCATGGGAGTCGAAGACGACGGCCGGGCCGCGGTGGCGCATCATCTCCGGCCGAATGCCCGCCGTCTTCACCACTGCCCCTTCCGGGGCCAGGTTGCCAAAGAGGATCGCCAGCCCGCCCGTCTGGCTGTAGGGATTGTCCAGCGGGCGGATGCAGCCCTTGTCCCTGCTCTCGACTCCGCACACGTTCTCGCCCAGGGTCTTGCCGGTCACGGTCAGGCAATTGGGGTGCAAGATGCCGGACCGTTTCAGGAGTTCGTTGAGGATGGCCGACACACCGCCGGAACGGTCCACGTCCTCGAGGTGATAATCCGATGAGGGGGACACCTTACAGATAGTGGGCACGCGCTCAGCCACCTGGTTGAGGCGCCCCAGGGGATAGTCGACACCGGCCTCGTGGGCGATGGCGATGAGGTGCAGCACGGTGTTGGTGGAGCCACCCATGGCCATGTCCAGGGCGAAGGCGTTGTCGATGGCCTGGGCGGTGACGATATCGCGGGGCTTCAGGTCCGTCTCGATCAGCTTCATGATCTGCCCCGCAGCCCGGCGCGCTAACTCACGGCGGCGCGGGTCAACGGCCAGGATCGTCCCATTGCCGGGCAATGCCAGGCCCAATGCCTCACACAGGCAGTTCATGGAGTTGGCGGTGAACAGGCCGGAGCACGAGCCACAGGTCGGACAGGCGTAGTCCTCGAGCTCTTTGAGTTCCCCCTCGTCGATCCTGCCCGCCTTAAAGGCACCCACGCCTTCGAAGACCGAGATGAGGTCCACCGTTTTGCCGCTGGGCGTCACGCCGGCCTTCATCGGGCCGCCGCTGACGAAGATGGTCGGCACGTTCAGGCGCATGGCGGCCATCAACATGCCGGGCACGATCTTGTCGCAGTTGGGAATACAAATGAGGCCGTCGAACCAGTGGGCGGCGACCATCGTCTCCACGCTATCGGCGATGATCTCGCGACTGGGCAGCGAGTAGTTCATCCCGAAGTGCCCCATGGCGATGCCGTCGTCCACCCCGATGGTATTGAACAAGAACGGCACGCCGCCTGCGGCGCGCACCGCCTCTTTGACCACATGGCCGAACTCTTCCAGATGCACGTGGCCCGGGACGATGTCCACATAGGAGTTGGCGACGGCGATGAAGGGTTTCGCGAGGTCTTCGTCCTTCACGCCGACAGCTTTAAGGAGCGAGCGGTGCGGCGCCCGCTGAAAGCCTTTCTTTATCGTATCGCTACGCATCCCATCCTCCCTCCGGTAGCCCAGGCTGCCATTCCATCTGCAGGAGAAACTATTACCACAGTCACCCCAAAAAGTCAATTGCTCGCTGAGCCTGTTTCGAAATCTGAATCGAACGTATTTCCAGGTGATGATGAGGAGTGGTTTATCCCAAAAGAATCGGGCTCTTGCTCCATTCGCGATAAGATAAAGGCCGGCCAACCACTCATCTTGCCGAAAGGAGAAGGCTCTTTACTAGTAAAGAATTCATATCCTGCCCGCGTTTCCGTATCGTTTTGCGGCAAGCGGTGTTATATCTTTCGAAATCCCTGAGGTGTTTTTTATTTAGCACTTGGTGGACTCTCTCCATCTATAAATAACTGAAGACAGGCTAACAAAATGGGTTGACAGGGATCGAATATCGTGGTATAAACTGCGCTCAAGCGATAGAGGGGACCTCGTGACCAGCCATTGTAGCCTGTTCGACAAGAATCAACGCCGATTTGAAGTACCGCCAGCGCCAAGCCCTGAGCGACCGCCCCTGGTAGCAGGGTGTGGATAGGGGTGCCTGCCTATTGGCGCTGATCCGGTTTATCTAGTAAGAACTAGCCCTCCAGATCACTGGGGGGCTAATTTTATCGCACTGTAGGGCAGGCCGTTGAGGAAGAGAGGTTAACGTATGCCCATTCTTTCAGAGGAAATCACAATCGAGAACTTCATGAAGACCTTCAAGAGGATCATTCGAGAGAAAGAAGCGGCAGGTCTTGTTGCTATCCAAAACAACCCGCCGGATCTATTAGAACGAGCAAAACAATATGGAACGCATTACCGGAATGACAGTTGGGGTTGGAGTTCAAATATCTGGAGCAGAAGCGCCGCCGGCAGCGTTGTGGTAGAGAGCGAACACGACCTGAAAATTGAGCATAAGCAATTGATGTTGCGGGTATTGGAACACATCCTGGCTCAGGGCCCGTTGATCCAGGTGGACGCCAATCTCGGACAACCTGGATCCAAGGCCGAGATGCGCTGTAGGCTCTATTGCGACCCCCAGTTTCTGGATATCGCCTATCGCTGGAGCCAACTGAATTTTCCCGGCAACCCGCACCTGGAGCCCGATGCCCAGGTTTTCTGTATCCCGCATTACCTGGAGAACCCCAATGTCCCGGGAAGCCACGAGATGCTCAAGGTTATCAGGTTTCCTAACCACAACTACACCATCGTAACCTGTAGTTCCTACCAAGGCGAGTGTAAGAAAGCCTTTTTATCACACTGGATCTTCCACGTCTATAGGAGAGGTGGGACGGGAGAGCATGCGGCGCTGAGGGAGTTCACGGTCCGAAGGAGCGATGGCAGGGAGAAGAGGATCGTCATGGGCGTCTGGGGCCTCACCGGAAGTGGGAAGTCAACCCATGGTCTATATATCGTCGACGAGCGCACTGCCCTCAGCTTCAAGGAGCTATTCGGTGTCGATGTTTTGAGTTTTGTCTCCTATCAGGTTATCAAGAACGATGACGTCGTGGGCCTCTTCAAGGATCAGGTGGTCTCTCCTGAAAAAGGTTCTTGGACGAAGACCGAAGATATCGATGAGAATCAGGTGGGCATCCATCGCGCCGCCACCGCCCCCCGGGCACTTCACGAGAATACCGAATTCGCTCCTGATGGAAATCCAAGTTTTGCCGGCGCCTTGTTCCAGTACCATGGCCGGCCCAATCAAAACGCCAGGACAGTCATCATGCTTGAGGATACAGGCTACTTTGATGGCAATGTGGACTCGAGTGGCCCTCTTAATATGGCCGTTTTCATCAGCCCCGGCTATAACTCCGATTTTGCCTGGCTGAAATTAAACGATGCGGCGTTTGCCTGTAAAGTCCTGGCTGATGGACGCACCACTGGCCATCCCGCTCAGAGTCGAAGGGGCGTGGGGGAGGAGAAATATGAATCTCGCTACTGCCTGCCGTTCACGATGGGGGTTGGCAATGCCGCCCACGTGGTGCGCTTCTACCAGTTCATAAAAGAAAGAGAAGGCACGGATGATCCTATGGAGATGTACCAGATCTCGACCACCGGCAGGGTAGGGACAAGATATGAATGGATCGAGGTTCGGTTAGGCGATCGGAAGGTCAGCGTGCCCAAAACGCTATTTGAAGAAAAGAATGGCAGGAAAAGGCCGGTGGGTGGCACGGGCCCGTCGATCGAGGAGACCGAGCTCTTTCTCTTCCAGGCAGCGAGAGGAGCGGTTGAATATGAGCCGCACCCGATCTGGGGTGACAAGGTGTTGGTGCCAGCCAAGGTCCCCGGGATAGCCAGGGAGAGGCTGGGCGAACTTAACCCGTTCAGTTACCATTCCCTCGATGAGATGAAACGGCTGCTGCAAGCCCAGGTCCTAACCAGCAAGTTTAACCTGGACCAGCAGTGCCCGGGGCTTCCAGACTACATCCATAATGCCATGGATACAGGGCTCGAGAGCTGAACAAGGTTACCCAGTCAGAAGCAAGGAGTGGATCTTATGGCCAGGGTATACTTCATCGATGTGACTAACCGTGACGGCGTCCAGACCGCTGGCATCAGCTTGGCAAAGCTGCAAAAGACCATGGTCAACTACTACCTGGGGCAGTTGGGGGTCTATCAATCGGAGCTCGGCTTCCCTTGTCTCTGGCACGAGGTGAACTACATCGAGGCTAACCTCGAACTGGCACGCCAAGGGGCGATGGGGAACCTGGTTCTGGAAGGCTGGTGCCGAGCCACCGTAGAAGACGTCGAGAAAGCGGTGAGAACTACCAGCCTCCAGCACCTCAACCTGTCGGTCCCCACCTCGGCTCAGATGATCTGGGGCAAGTTCGCGGGGAGGGTGGATGCCAGGATGGTGATAACCAACATGGTCTCCGCGGTCCGAAGGGCGAAAGATGCCGGCATCCTCACCGTGGGCGTCAATGCCGAGGATGCTTCCAGGACAGAGCTGAGCTACCTGATCGAGTTCGCTCAAGCCGCCAAGGACGCTGGTGCCGAGCGCCTGCGATATTGCGACACCATCGGCATCGAGAGCCCCACGCATATTTACAACCGGATCAAGGCCCTGGCAGAAGAGGCGGGAATGCCCATAGAGATGCACTGCCACAACGATCTGGGCATGGCGGTGGGCAATACGATAGCCGGGGTGAAGGCGGCGCTGGAGGCGGGGGTGGACGTCTACGTCAACGCTACGGTCAACGGGCTGGGAGAGCGGGCCGGCCAGGCTGATCTTCTCTCTTGCATCCTGGCGCTGGAATTCGCGCATGAGCTGGGCGGTGAGGTGGAGCTAGGGGACAGGATCGACCTCATGGTGGCACGCCGCCTGGCCCATTACGTGGCTCGTGCCTTCGACCAGCCCTTGCCCATAAACCAGCCTGGGGTTGGAGCGAGCGTCTTCGCCCACGAATCGGGCATCCATGCCGACGGGGTTCTCAAGGATAGGCGAAACTACGAGCTCTTCGACTACGACTTGCTGGGGCCGGTGAAGCTTTGCTCTGCGCCGGATGGGCGGGTTATCACCACCGGTGAGTACGGAGGCCTGGCCGGCCTTCGCCATGTCTATGAGCAAATAGGCATCGTCTTCGAGGACGCCGTGCAGGCGCGCCAGATATTGGAACTGGTCCAGGCCGCCAACCTCCATACCCAGATGCCTCTGACCGATGATGAGCTCGTCCTGATCGCCCGCTATCCTGACCAGGTACGGAAGCTCCTCTCCTTTCCCTCGCTAGAGCCAGTCGCTGGAGGAAGAGAGGCAACCCTTGAATTCGCCGGAGCGGTAGGAAATGGCTAGAAATCTGACCTACAAGATCCTGGCGGAGCATCTGGTCTTTGGGCGGATTATGCCAGGGCAGGAGATAGCAATTCGCATAGACCAGACGTTGACTCAAGATGCCACCGGGACAATGGCCTACTTGCAATTCGAGGCCCTGGGTCTCCCCCGGGTTCGCACGGAGCTCTCCCTCAGCTATGTGGATCACAATCTGCTCCAGGCGAGCTTCGAGAACGCCGATGACCACCGCTATCTCCAGACGGCGGCCGCCAAATATGGCGTGTACTTTTCCAAGCCTGGCAATGGCATCTGCCATCAAGTGCATCTAGAGAGGCTTGGGCTGCCAGGCAAGACCCTTCTCGGCTCGGACAGCCACACCCTCACCATCGGTGCCCTGGGCTCCCTGGGCATCGGCGCCGGCGGTTTGGACGTAGCCCTGGCTATGGGAGGCAACCCCTTCTACCTGCCCACCCCCAGGGTGCTCCTGGTGCGGCTCCGGGGACGAGTGGGGCCTTGGGTAACCGCAAAAGACATCGCCCTGGAGCTTTTGCGCCGGCTATCGGTAAAAGGTGGGGTCGGCAAGGTGCTCGAATTTGGAGGGGATGGGGTGGCCCACCTGACAGTTCCAGGGCGGGCGACCATCGCCAACATGTGCGCCGAACTGGGAGCAACCAGCGCCATCTTCCCCAGCGATGAGCAGACTTTGGCTTACCTGCGGCTACAGGGACGCCAGGAGGGCTGGCGCCCTTTAGCCGCCGATCCGGAGGCTGCCTACCATGAGGTTCTAGAGATCGACCTGGAAACCTTGGAGCCTCTCATCGCTCAGCCCTCCAGCCCGGACAATGTGGTGCCGGCACGGGAGGTTAGAAAGCTCCCGGTGGCCCAGATCTGTGTGGGAGGCTGCTGCAACTCCAGCTATCGGGATCTGATGAGCGTGGCCGCTATCCTGGAGGGAAAGAGGGTGCACAAAGATGTGAGCCTTACCATCTCTCCCGGCTCTAGACAGGTTTACCAGATGATCGCGCGGCATGGAGGCTTGGCTGCTCTCCTGGCTAGCGGGGCCCGAATCCTGGAAGCTGCCTGTGGCCCCTGTATCGGGATGGGACAGGTGCCGCCGACCGGAGAGGCCTCGGTGCGCAGCTTCAACCGGAATTTTCCGGGACGCAGCGGCCACCCTCAGGACCGGGTCTATCTGGCCAGCCCGGAGGTATGTGCGGCCACCGCTCTCTTTGGCCAGATCACGGATCCACGGGAGCTGGGCCATCACCCCAAGCTGCACGAGCCAAAGGCCTATCCCGTGGATGCAAGCATGATCATACCGCCGGTTGAAAATGCGGAGGACATTGAGGTCATCAAGGGGCCGAACATCAAACCCCTGCCTGATCAAGAGCCTCTGTCATGCCGGATTCAGGGGCCAGTCTTGCTGCTGGTTAGTGACGACATCACCACGGATCACATACTGCCTGGAGGTCCCAAGGTATTGCCTTTGCGCTCCAATATCCCGGCCATCAGCCAATTCGCCTTCGCCCCGTTGGACCCCAGCTTCGCCGAACGAAGCCGGGCGGCGGGGGGAGGCTTCATCGTCGCCGGCGCCAACTACGGCCAAGGGTCCAGCCGGGAGCATGCAGCGCTTGCCCCCCACTACCTGGGGGTAAAGGCAGTCATCGCCAAATCGTTTGCGCGCATCCACCATGCTAATCTGGTGAATTCTGGCATACTGCCCTTGACCTTCGTCGATGAGACCGACTACCAGGCCTTGGGTCAGGGCGATCAGTTGCAGATCGAGGGCTTGCCTCAGGCCCTGATGGATGGGAACGTTATCGTCAAGAACATCACTAAGGGCACAACCTTTCAGGCCCAGCACGCCCTGGGTGAGCGGCAGATCGCTATAATCGCGAATGGCGGCTCGCTCAACTACTTTCGCCAGGGTGGGAGATGAGCCCACGGCGCAGTTAGTTGCCCCGAGGGACCGCATCGCCGGAGGCGGACGGGGTCCCGCACGGTCTTTCCCGTTTCAGCCTTAGTTGTGCTGTGGTGAGCCCACAACGTGGACGGACGGCAGTTTGACTCCCTGTGAACGGAATGGCGCATCGGCCAAGGCCCGGCGCCAGCCGCCGGTCGTCTGGGGATGATCGACTACTCAAATCGGCTATTCAAGGGGTTTAGATGGCGCACCAAGTGACTCTCATCCCTGGGGACGGCGTGGGGCCGGAGGTCGCCCTGGCCGCCCAACGCGCGGTGGAAGCCACAGGGGTGAAGATCAAGTGGGAGGTACAGAGAGCGGGCGCGGAGGTGATGGCTCAGGAGGGCACGCCCCTGCCAGACCAGGTCTTGGAATCCATCAAGCGTAACAAGGTGGCCCTCAAGGGTCCCATCACCACGCCCATAGGTGTCGGGTTTCGCAGTGTCAATGTAGCTCT
>JBFMCB010000048.1:0-18157 GCA_040754915.1 Chloroflexota bacterium
CCAGGTTCACGATGAAATTGGCGTGCCGAGGCGAGATCTGAGCGTCACCAACCCGGTATCCCTTTAGCCCGACCCGTTCGATGAGATAGCCCGCCGGATGGTGGGCGGTCCGCTTGAAGACGCTGCCCGCGCTGGGCTCCTCGGGCTGGCGGGCCTGGCGTCTAACGGTGTATTCCCAAGCCTTGCGCTCCAGCGAAGCGACATCGCCCTGGCACAAGCCGAGCTCGACCTGAGTGATGACGGGCCGGATCCCACCCTTTGACCATCCCTTCAAACCGCTGGTGCGATAGCCAAAGCCAAGTTGCTCAGAGCCAAAGCGGGCCAGTTCGCCACCGGGTTGGAGCACCGTCGCCGCCACCACCACGTCGGCGCAATACCCGCCGAAGGCCCCGGCGTTCCCCACCACCGCGCCACCCACGGTCCCTGGCAGGTCCACCGCCCACTCCAACCCCGCCCATCCCCTGCGGGTGGCATAACGCGCCACCTCGGAAAGCTGTGCCCCCGAGCCAACTTCCAGGCTGATCCCCTCCTCGGCGATCCGGCACGCCATCCCGCTCAGACGGTTCTCTACCACTAAGCCGCGGACCCCGCCGTCGGCCGCCAGAAGATTCGTGCCGCTGCCGATGACCAGGCAAGACATCCCACTTTCGCGAGCATAGTCCAAGAGCTCCCGTAATTGCCCCAGGTTCTCCGCCACCGCGTAGCGCTCTGCCGGACCGCCGACGCCTAAAGAGGTGTGGAGGGCCATGGGCTCGTCGAACCACACGGCAACTCCGGCCTCCACCTCCACTGGAAGCCTGGATCTTTGTATCATCGGGCTTCCTCGCCTCTCAACCTCTGGGGGTCAGGGGGGCCTGCGCCCCCCTGGTGCAAACTCTTGTACAGCATCCTCCCCACCTGCCAGACATCGCCGGCGCCCAGGGTGAGCACCACATCCCCACCACGTACCTCCCTCGCCAGCGCCAGAGCGCAGTCGGAAAGAGACCCGATGTAGCTCGTCGCCGGGTGATGCATGGCCCGGACCAGGTCTTGCGAGCTGATGCCCGGGTTTTCATTCTCCCGGGCAGCATAGATATCCGTTACTACCACCCGGTCTGCCTGGGCAAAGGCCTGGGTGAATTCATTGAAAAGGTAAATCGTCCTGGTAAAGGTGTGGGGTTGGAACACCGCCCACAGCCGCGCCGGGCCAAAGCGCTCCCGCGCCGCCGCCAGCGTGGCCCTGACCTCGCTGGGATGGTGGGCGTAGTCGTCCATGATCGTCACCCCTCCGGCCTGGCCCACCAGCTCAAAACGCCTCTCTATGCCGTGATAATCCCGCAAAGAGCCTTTGATGGTCTTCATGTCCAGGTCCAACTCCCGGGCTACGGCCACGGCGGCCAGGGCGTTCAAGGCATTGTGGCGCCCAGGGATGGCGGTGGAGAACCGGCCCTGGATCCGGTTTCGGCGCCGGGCTACGAAGTCAATGCCTCCCAGCCCGTTCATCGCCAACTTCTCCGCCCGCCAATCGGCGGCCGGGTGGAAGCCATAGGTCACCCAGTTGACCGCGTCGCCCTGACGGCCAGCCCAGAGCCTGGCCACCTGGGGATCGTCCAGGCACGCCACGATGGCACCACCAGCCGGCACCAGTGCCACGAAGCTCGCAAAGGCCTGCACCAACCTCTCGAAAGTCCCGTAATAGTCCAGATGATCCGGCTCGATGCTGGTGACCACCGCCATCCAGGGCCGCAGCTCCAGGAAGCGTGCGTCGTACTCATCGGCCTCGGCCACGAAGTAGTCACCGTATCCCAGATGGCCGCCGACGCCCAGGTCCCGCATCCCTCCTCCCACCACGAAGCTGGGGTCCAGCCCGGCCCTGGCCAACATGAAGGCGATGAGCCCGGTGGTGGTGGTCTTGCCGTGGGTCCCGGCCACGGCGATGCCCCGCTTACCGGCCATGAGCCTGCTCAGGAACTGGGCCGCCTTCAGCACCGGTACCCCTTGCGCCCGGGCCGCGACCACCTCGGGGTTGTCGCCTTTGGCCGCCGAGGTCACCACCACCAGCTCCGCTCCCGCCACGTTCCGGGCGTGGTGCCCCTGAAAGACCACCGTCCCCCGGGCAGCCAACCGATCGGTGGCTGGCGAGAGCTGCAGGTCAGAGCCAGTGACCCGGTGCCCCATCTCCAGTGCGATCACGGCCAGGGGGCTCATCCCGGCACCGCCGATGCCAGTGAAATGGATGTGCCGCTTACGGTTCAGGTCGATATCTTCCACAGCTCGTCCACGATGTTTTGGGCGGCCCTGGGCTGGACCAGGAGCCGGGCCCGCCGGGCCATCTCTGCCAGCGCCACCGGGTCGCCCAAGAGTCGAGCCACCGTGGCCTGTAGCCGGGGGCCCGAGAGCCCGGTATCGGGCAGGACCACCGCGGCTCCGGCCCGGGCCAGGTACTCGGCATTTCGCTCTTGATCCCGATGTCCGCCGATATAGGGCACCAGCACGCTGGGCAGGCCGGCCGCCGGGTGCTCCCCCAGCACCGAGGCCCCGGCGCGGGAGACCGCCAGGTCGCAAGCCACCAGGGCCTGGGGCATCTCTTCGTACAGGTAAGCGAAAAGCCGGTAGCGCTCCCGTTGGCCTGGAGGCAAGGCCTGCCGCCTCTCTTGTAGCCAGGCCTCGTCTCGGGGCCCGCTCACATGGATGATCTGGCCCAATTGGACCAGCTCCGGCAGGGCCTCGCCGACCGCCACGTTTATGCTATGGGCTCCCCGGCTGCCGCCCGCGACCAAAAGTGCTGGCAGATCCGGCGCCAGGTTCCAGAATTCCCGAGCTTTGAGCTTATCGCTCTGGAACAGCTCCGGCCGCACCGGATAGCCGGTGACCACCACCCTGCCGGAGGGAAAGTAGCGCCTGGCTTCAGCAAACGAGACCGCGGCGCGCCGGGCTAGCGGCACGAGAGACCGTATGGTCCACCCCGGGCTCAAATCCGGCAGGTAGACCAGGCTCGGCACTCTCGCTAGCCACCCTGCAGCCACGACCGGCGCACACACGTAGCCGCCGGTGGCCAATATCACATTGGGCCTGAAGGCCTGAATCAGGCGCCGGCATTGCCCGAAGGCCCGTGCCAGCGCCATGCCATTTGCCAGCGCCCTGACTGGAGATAGCCCCCGCAGCCCTCCTCTTACTGGAATCCCCTGGAACCCCAATCCACTGCGTGCAACGATGTCCTGCTCCAGGCTACCAGCTCCCCCGACGTAGAGGATCCCCCGGGAGTTATCGTCGAGCCTGGCGAAGCGCTCATCGCTTTGCAGTGCTTTGGCGACGGCCAAGGCGGGGTATACGTGCCCCGCGGTGCCACCACCTGAGATCAACAGGCGCACTCTTCATCCTTCCGAGCCGGTGGGTCTGCCGCGACACCGACAGCAATATCCCCGCCCCGGTCAGAGATATGACCAGGGAGGAGCCGCCGTAGCTGATGAAAGGCAGCGGTATGCCGGTGAATGGGATCGTGGCGGTGATGCCACCCAGGTTGATCAGGACCTGAACCACGAACCAGGAGGTGATGCCCGCGGCCAGGAGAAAGCCGAAGGGGTCCGGCGCCTGGGCCGCTATGCGGTAGCCCCGGAAGGCCAGGAAGGCGAAAAGGGCGATCACCGCCAGGCAGCCGATGAGACCCAGCTCTTCCCCGATGACGGCGAAGATGGCATCGGTGTGGGCCATGGGCAGCCAGAAGTACTTCTGGCGGCCAAAACCGAACCCCAGGCCGGTGATCCCCCCCGAGCCCAGGGCCAAAAGGGCCTGGCGGATCTGGTAGCCCGTCTCCCGGTATATCTCCGATTCCCAGGGGTTCCAGAACCCCAGGAAGCGGGCCGCCCGATAGGGTGCGCTCACCGCCAGGAAGGCCAACACTCCCCCGCCGAACAAGCTCCCCAGGCCCAGTTGAATCAGATGGGCGCCGGAGACGAAAAAGATGCCAAAGGCCACCAGCACCACCAGGGTGGTGGTCCCGAAGTCGGGCTGGCGGACGATCAGGCCGGCGATGAGCCCTACCAGGAGGGCGAAGGGCACGAAACCGTAGATCACGTGCTTCACCTCCTCGCCCTTCCGCCCCAGCCAGTCGGCCAGGTACACCACCAGGGCCAGCTTCATTATCTCCGCCGGCTGCACCGACAGTGCCCCAAAGTACAGCCACCGCCTGGCGCCGTTGATCTCCACGCCCTTGGCCAACACCAGGACCAGGAGGCCCAGGGCTGCAACCATGAAGACCAGCGAGATCTTTTGCCAGCGGCGGTAGTCTACCCGGGCTGCCACCAACATCGCCACCAAGCCTAGAGCAGCGTAGACTAATTGCAGCACGAAAAACCGGTAAGGAGTCTGGTAGTAATGGTAACTCACGGCAAAACTGGCACTGAAGACCATCACCAGCCCGCTGATGGTCAGGGCCACCACGGTCAGAAGCAGCCAGTAGTCCGGGTTTCTGGTTTGCCTAGCCGGCTCGGGCATCAGGCGACCTCCTGTTGTTCAGGAGTTGAACTCCTGAACAACCTTGGCACCCATCATCGCCATCACTATGGCCTTGAACTGCTCTCCCCGGTCGAACTCATTGGCAAACATGCCAAAGCTGGCGCAGCCGGGGGACAGGAGCACCGCGCCGCCTGGCTTGGCCAGCTCGTGGGCCTTGTCCACCGCCGCTACGAGCGTGTCAAAACGGCCCGCCAATTGCACCGTGCCACCGCTATCCAGGGCCTCGCGCACCGCTGCCTCCAGCTTGTCGGTGGCCGAGCCCTCCAGCAACACCAGCCAACTGGCCCGATCGGCTATAGCCCGGCCCAAGGCCTTGAAATCCAGCGCCTTGTCCGCTCCCCCGGCAATGAGCACCACCGGGCGGTCGAAACAGGACAGGGCAGCGATGGTGGAGGATGGGGCCGTGGCCGTGGTGTCATTGTAGTAGGAAACTCCGCCCGATTGCCCCAGGTACTCCAGCCGGCCTTCCAGCCCCCGGAAGCCCCGGATGGCCCGAGCCATAGTCGCCACCGGCACTCCCCACGTGCCGGCCACCGCCACCGCTGCTGCCACGTTCTCCAGATTGTGCCTGCCCGGCAGGTGCACGTCGCCCTCCGAACAGACCAGCTTTGCCTGGCGGCCCGGACGCCAGTAGCAACCACCGTCACGCCAGTACGCGCCATTCACTGGCTTATCCTGGCTGAACCAAACCACCTGGCTATAAGCGCTGGCGGCGAATCCCCTGGTCACCGGATCGTCGTAGTTCAACACCAGGAAGTCTCCAGCCTTCTGGAACTGGAAGATGGCCGCCTTGGCCGCCACGTACTCGGTGAACCCCCGATAGCGGTTCAGGTGGTCGGGGGAGACGTTGGTCACCGCCGCGATGTGCGGGCTCCGCCGGTCCGATACGATCCCCTCCAACTGCCAACTGGAGAGCTCCAGGACCACCGGGGTTTGCCGCGTGATGCGGGGCAGGAGCTCCAGCGCCGAGATCCTCAGATTGCCGGCCACCACCGTCTGCGGCTCCACCGACCGGAGCATGGCTCCCACCAGTAAAGTAGTGGTGGTCTTTCCCTTGGTGCCGGTGATGCCGACGATGGGCGCCGGGCAAAGCCGGAAAAAGAGGCCCATCTCCATCTCCACCGCCACTCCGTGCTCCTGGGCAATGGCCAGGTATAAGGAGTCGGCGGGCACCGCTGGGTTGCGGACCACCATGTCCACACCACGGAAATCTTCCATCCGATGCTGGCCCAGCACCAGTTGCACCGGGAGCCCCCGCAGGGCTTCCACCGAGGAGCGGAGCTGGTCCTCGGTCTTAAGATCCGTGACCGTCACCAGGGCGCCCTGGGAGACCAGGTATCGGGCCACACCCAGGCCGCCGCCGTGGACCCCCAGGCCCATGACGGTGACCCGTTTGCCCGCCAGAACCAGTGGTTTTTCCTCTTCCAGCGCTCCGCTCCACTTATGGGCCATTATCGCTCCTCTTACTGGCAAAGGAACCGCCCGCCTTGGCCGTCTTGGCGATCATGCTCTTGAGTTCCGGGTACAGGTAGTGGCGGCGATTGACCCGAAAGAACCTGGCGTTGGCCCGCCTCTGGCTGACCACCAGGTTCAGCTCCTCCAGGTTTCCCAGCTCCCGTTGGACGCTGCCGATCACCTCTTCGGTGGAGCGCGCCAGCTCCCGCATGTAGTATTCCCTCTCGGGCTCCGCCAGGAGCGCGGTGAGGATCTTAACGCGGGTCTTGGATGAGAAAAGCCGATCCAGGATCATGGCCATTTCTTCATTCCCCCGTTGTTCAGGAGTTGAACTCCTGAACAACAGCTTGGGATCGTACGCACGATGCGAACAATTGAACGCACAATGCGTACAGGATACCCGAGTCCCCGCCCCTTGTCAAGGCAGTTTTGGGGTTTCGCAAGCTCGTAGGGCGCCTTCTGCTGCCGCTGGACGCTGTCCCCTGCGCCAGGCATCTATTGGCGTTTATCTGGATGAGAAAATCGGCTATCCACTCCCTGCTGCTACGAGAGGGCCAAGGCGATGCCTACCATCGCCGCCAATATCCCTATCAGCCAGAAGCGCTGGGCCACCTGCACCTCCGACCAGCCCAGCAGCTCAAAGTGATGGTGTAAGGGTGCCATCTTGAGTATGCGCTTGCCCCCGGTGACCTTGTAATAGGCCACCTGGACGATGACCGACAACGCCTCGGCCACAAAGACGATGCCCACCACCGGGAGCAAAAGCCACTGGCCGGTCATGAAGGCCACCACTGCCAGGGAGGCCCCCAGGGCCAGGGACCCGGTATCGCCCATAAACACCTGGGCGGGATAGGCATTGTACCAGAGGAACGCCAGGATGGCCCCCACCACAGTGAAACAGAAAGTGACCACGTAGGGCTGATGTTGCAGGTAGGCGATGACCCCGTAGGCGGCGAAGGCAGTGCCCACCGTGTAGCCAGCCAGGCCATCCAGGCCATCGGTCAGGTTCACCGCATTGGAGGCCCCCACGATGGCGAAGATGGCCACCGGCACGTACCAGAGGCCGATGTCGAATCTCCCGTAGAAGGGCAGGTAGCTGGGGTAGCGCAGCAGGTAGTGCAGCACCAGGGCCGCGATAGTGGCAATGGCCAACTGCCAACCGAGCTTGAAACGGGCCCGCAGGCCCCTCCGCTGGTTGCCCACCAGGTTCCACCAATCGTCCACCGCCCCCAACACGCCGCAGCTCACCATAGTGCTTGCCGGGAGGAGGATCGAAAGGCGGCCGGGCAGGTTGAAGATGGCGGTGACGATCAGCACCGTGAAAACGATGATCATGCCGCCCATGGTGGGGGTGCCCGTCTTCACCATGTGCGTGGCTGGCCCCTCGATGCGGATCTGCTTACCGATCTTTTGAGCCTTCAGAAAGGCAATAGCGGGCCGACCCATCAACACCCCAACCAGGAAAGCAATGGTGCCGGTCACTAACGAGTAGGCCATGGGTGTCAGGAAAAAGAGCATCTCATTCGCCTCAAGCGCCATCGGTGCGCAACGCGTTCACGATCTCTTCCATTTTCATCCCCCGGGAACCCTTGACCAGCACCACGTCTCCCGGGGCCAACACGGCTCCCAGGTGTTGGATCGCCTCTTGATTGGAGGAGGCGAAATACACGTCCTCGGGATCCCGGCCACAGGCCAGGGCTTCCTGGCCGATGATCCGGCCCCGCTCCCCCACGGCCACCAGCTTGGCCGCCACCTCCAGGGCCCGTCGCCCCACCAGCCGATGTCCCTCGTCCTCATAAGTCCCTAGCTCCAGCATGTCGCCCAGGACGGCAACGCGACGGCCTGGGAGCTCGGCCAGGAGATTCAGTGCGGCCAGGGCCGAGGCCGGGCTGGAGTTATAGGTGTCGTCGATGAGGGTTGAGCCATTTACCCCCGGCACCACGATGAGACGCAGCTGCTCCGGCACCCTGCTCAGGCCCCCGGCGATCTCCTCCCAGGTGAGCCCCATCACCAGGCCCACCGCGGTGGCCGCAAGGGCAGTATGGGCACTGTGGGCCCCCAGGAGTGGGATCTTTAGATATAATGATTCCCGGCCGTAGTGCAAACACAGGCGGATGCCCTCCAGGCCCCGGCTCTCCACCTGGCTGGCCCACAGGTCAAAGTTGGACTCCTGTCCATAGATAAAAACCGTGGCCCTGGTTTTAGTCGCCATCTGGCGGACCACCGGGTCATCGCCGTTAAGGATCGCGTGGCCCTCCGGCGGTAGGGCCTCCACCAGCTCCGCCTTGGCCTGGGCGATGCGTTCAATAGCTCCCAGGCGCTCCAGGTGCGAGGGGCCCACGTTGGTGATCACGCCCACCCGGGGCCTGGCCAGGGAGGAGAGCAGGGCGATCTCCCCCAGGCCGTACATGCCCATCTCCAGAACGGCCTTCTGATGGCTCGGCTCAAGCTGTAACAAGGTCAGCGGCAGCCCGATCTCATTGTTGAGGTTTTTCTCGCTCTTGAGGACCTTAAAGCGTTGGGAGAGCACCGAGGCGATCATCTCCTTGGTGCTGGTCTTGCCCACGCTGCCAGTGATCCCCACTACGTCCACCGGCAGTCTGGACCGCCAGTACCCCGCCAGGCCCTGCAGGGACTTGAGCGCATCGGTCACCAGGAAGTAGGCCGGGGCCTGGAAGGGACGAGACGGCATCGCCGGGGCTTTTCCCCGCAGGTCCAGGACCCAGGCGCCTTCCGGCAGGTCTACGGTTCTCTCCGCCAGGATCCCGGTAGCCCCGCGCCCCAGGGCGTCGCCGATGAAATCGTGGCCATCCTGGGTTTCCCCCCGCAGGGCCACGAAGATCTGGCCTGGCTGGATCGCCCGGGAATCGTTGCTGGCGCCCGCGAACTTGACCGCCGAAAGGCTGGCCGGCAGGCCTTCCCGGGCTACCCCCAATCCGGCCAGGGCGTCAGTCAATGTGAACATCGCTCTTCCCTCATCCCCCCGGCGTTGGCGTTGGCACCGGCTGGGTGGGCGGGATCTTGTAATATTCCAGCAGCCACCGGGCCACAGTGTTGAATACCGGCACGGCCACGGTCTGGGCCCAGGGCGACTTGGTCGGCCGGTCGATCTTGACCAATACGATGAATTTCGGGTCATCGGCCGGGGCAAAGCCGATGAAGGAAGTGATGGTCTGGTCCGGCTCATACCCGCCGAACCTCGGGATCTGAGCCGTGCCCGTCTTGCCCGCGATGCGATAGCCCGGCACCTGGGCGCCCTTGGCCTCTTTTTCCACCACGTTCACCATCATGCTGCGCATGGTGGCGGAGGTTGCCGGTGAGATCACCTGGCGCACGACCGTGGGTTGGATGTAGACTTTTTGGTCGCCTTCGATCACCCGCTCTACGATGTGCGGTCGCATGAGCTTGCCGTTATTGGCGATGGCCGCGGCGGCATTCAGCATTTGCAAGGGCGTGACCGCGATGCCCTGGCCGAAGGTATTGTTGGCCATGTAGATCATGCGCCAGTCCCGGTCGTTGTCGTAAGGCCGCACGAAACCGGGGACCTCGCCCTGGAGATCCACCCCGGAGTTATCGCCGAACCCGAAGGCCCGGACGTACTTGTAGAATCTCTCCCGTCCCAGGGCCTGGCTCACGAAGACCGCTCCCACGTTGCAGGACCGCTGCAGGACCTGGGTCATGTTCTCCACGCCGTGGGCGGCCTTGTTCCAGGTCCAAATGAGCACGCCGTTCACCTCCACGTAGCCCTTACAATTCAAGGTGGTCTCCGGCGTGACCGCCCCGGCATCCAGCCCCGCCGCCATGGTGACTAGCTTGAACACCGAACCCGGCTCGTACTGGCTGGAGACCGCCGGGTTCACCATCATCTCCGGCTTGGTGGTGGTGAACTTGTTGGGATCATAGGTGGGCCAACTGGCCATGGCAATGATCGCGCTGGTCCTGGGATCCAGCACGATGATCGTGCCGGTGGGAGCCCTATTGTCTTCCAGGGCCTTTTTTAATGTACGTTCGACGAAATTCTGCACCGGCCGGTCGATGGTGAGTACGACGCTGGCGCCATCTTCCGGCGGGGTAAGCTGGCGGTAGCCGATGGAGAGTTCGCCGCCAAAGGTGTCCTTCTCCGCCACCAGGAGCCCGGGCTTTCCTCGCAAGAGTTCGTTATGATACCCCTCCACACCGTACATGCCCTGGTTTTCGTAGTTGGCAAAACCGATCAGTTGCGCCGCCAGGGTTTCTTGAGGGTAGATCCTGATGGTCTCGGGCTCAAAGTAGACCCCCAGGAGCTTTTCTTTCTCTATGGTCTCCCGCAGCCTCAGGGTCGCCTCCAGGGGGACCCTTCGCTTGACCGGAACGTAGAACGAACGGCCATCTCCGATTTTAGCATCTACCTCTGCCGTTGGCAAGCCCAGCGTAGAGGCCAGCACCTCTACCACTCTGGCCCGGTTTTTCTTCGAGATCTGATTGGGTGACATGAAGACCGCCTCGGCTGGCAGGTTGGTGGCCAACAGGTGTCCCCGGGAGTCCATGATCTCGCCGCGCCGCGGTGGGATGGGCTGTTCCAGGGCATGTTCTTGCACCGCCTTAGCCGACATCTCCTGGGCTTGGGTCACCTGCCAATAGGTGAGCCGCCACACCACAATCAACGCAAACCCCAGGAGCACGGTGATGAAGAAGAGTAAACGATAGCGATGGTTCTCCGGTGGCACAGCGGTCGTCAGTCACCCCCTGTATCCCAGAATGGGGACTGCTGGAAATCGAACGGTCATGGCCGTCGTGGCACCTGGTGCCTTCCGGCCAATAATCAGGGTTTCTTATAAAGAAATCCGTCCTCAGGCGCAGGAGCGACTCTTCCGGCGCCAATAAATGACTCCGCTGAAAGAACTCAGATTGAACCGCAGCACGCTGAGCACGCTGAGTTTTCCTGGATTTTCTCTGCGCTCTCAGTGTTCTTGGCGGTGAGGGGGGCTTTTTTCAGGAAAGTCATAAATTACGCCTCTACGTCGTGAAGGAAAGGATGGAACGCGAAAGGGCCGCCAGCACCCTCTGCACGCTGTCGCGGTCCGTGGCCACGCAGGGCAATACCGCCGCCTGGGGGCCCAGCCCCAATTGCCGCCGGACCTCTTCCGGCCTCAGGGCCCGGGGGCGATCCTGCTTGTTCGCCACCACCACAAACGGCACCCGGTACCGGGAATCGAAAGTTTTGAGGATCTCGCGCATCTGGGCCAGGTCTTCCGGGCGGGAGCTATCGGCCAAGAGGACGTAGCCGTCCATCTCCTTGCCCAGGATCTCCCACATGAAATCGAACCGGCGCTGGCCCGGGGTGCCGAAGAGGTAAAGCGATACCCGGTCGCTGAGCCTGACGACCCCGAAGTCCATGGCCACCGTGGTGCGTTTCTTAATCGCCCGGAAGCCGTCGGTAACCCTGGCCTCGGTGAACAAAGGGGCCTTGTCGCTGACCGTGCGGATGAACTGGCTCTTGCCGGCGTTGAAGGGGCCCCCCACCACCACCTTCAAGGCAATGCCGGCATTCGCCCCAGAGCCTAACCCTTCTGGCAACGACACCAACGTTCCATCTGCCGTTCGTTCACGCACCATCATGGGCTTTAGTCCTCCATCTGGCAAGAGGAGAGTATCGAAAAATGCGAACCGGTTTACAACCCCCCAAGAGAAAAACAAGGGGTAGAGGGGGAGACCACTCTACCCTGGATCGTTGGATCAGCGGCCCATGGTGATCGGGAGATCTTGCTTTTTGCCAAAGTTGGCCAGGGCCCCTAGAAACCTGTCCCAGAGCCTGGCAATGCCAGAGGGCTCCGCCGGCTCCGGGCGAGCCAGAGGGCCACCGCTCGCCGCGGGCGAAGGCCGGGGGACCGGCACGCCGGCCGAAAGCTGGAGCCGGGAGTCAGGGGGGCCTGCGCCCCCCAGGTGCCAATTTGCCGCCACGGGCAGGTAGTCGCCCCTCGCCACCGGTTTGAAACCCAGCTGGACAGCTCGCTCCTCAATCCGCTTCAGGGAGTCCAGCTTCCCGATCCGGTAGCGCAGCTCCTGGTTTTCTCGGAGCAGCTTCTCTTTCTGCCGCTCCAGCTCGCGGATGTGGTAGCCGGTGGTAGCAATCTGGCTGGTTTGGGTCAAGTAAAGCAGGCTCACCAGGCCAACGATGGCCACGATGGACAGCACCTGCCGGGCCCTCTTGAACTCGATGCGGCGGGTACGCCTCTCCCGGGCCACCACTGCATAGGCGGAGAAAAAAGCCTGCGTTGCCAAAAGTGACCTCCCCTGCACCGTTGCCGTCATTCGAATAGAGGGTGTTGAAAGACCAGCGGCCTCATCAGCGCCGCCTCGAAAGGGCTATAGCTTCTCTGCAATGCGCAGTCTAGCGCTCCGGCTGCGCGGGTTCCGGTCGATCTCGTCGGCCGAGGGCGTAATCACCTTCCTGGTAATGATTTTCAAAATGGCCCGATGCCCGCAGATGCACGTCGGGGTGTTGGGCGGGCACAGGCAGTCTTTAGACTCACGCTGCAGGTAGCGCTTGACGATGCGGTCTTCCAATGAATGAAAGGAGATGATAGCGAGCCGCCCGCCAGGTCGTAAGAGCTTCGCTGCTTGGGGTAGGACCGCCTCCAGGGCCTCCAGTTCCTGGTTTACCGCGATGCGCAGCGCCTGAAATATCCGTGTGGCGGGATGTATGCGTCCCCCCTTGCCCACCGCTCGCTCCACCACCTGGGCTAGTTGTCTGGTTGTGTAGATAGGCCGGGCGGCTACGATGGTCTTGGCCAATTTGCGCGAACGTCTTTCCTCACCGTAGGTGAAGAAGATGTCCGCCAGTTCTTGCTCTGACTGCTCGTTCACTAGGTCACTGGCTCTCACCCCCCCTCCTGGATCAAAACGCATATCCAGGGGGCCGTCCTCCAAAAAGGAGAAACCCCGCTTCGCTTCGGCAAGCTGCCAGGAGGACACCCCCAGGTCCAATAAAACGCCATCCACCGAGGCAAAGCCTGCCTCGGAGGCGATAACTTCCAGTCGGCGGAAGTTATCGTTAACCAGTGTTATGCGGTGGTGAAAGTCCTTGAGGTTCTCTCCGGATGCCTCTATCGCTGCCGGGTCCGCGTCGATGCCCAAGAGGCGGCCCTCGGGCGTCGAGCGCTCCAGGATCCCCCGGGCGTGCCCGCCCCCGCCCACCGTGCCATCAATGTAGACGCCCCCGGGCTTTACGGCCAGGCCCCCCAACACCTCCTCGTACAAGACCGGAACATGCCGGTACTCACCGCTTCTCACTCAACACTCATCCAGATGAGACGCTTCACCCTTGTAGCTCTCGGAAGCCCCCTATCTGCCAAGCTACCGCCACTTCATCTTTCCTTCTCCTAGATGCGCAGGCCCATCTCGCCCAGGCGCTTGGCGATGGCCGATCCTTCCTGGTCCAGCTTGGCCCGTTTGGCCATCCACAGGTCATGGTCCCATATCTCAAAGCAGGTGTTCTTGCCCACGATGAACACGTTGTCCTTGATCGCGGCGTATTCGCGCAGGGTGGAGGGGATGAGGATGCGGCCCTGCTTGTCTATCTCCAGATCGGCGGCCCGGGCGAACATGAAAGAGACGAAGTCGGGGTAATCGTCGGCGGTGGTGAGCATGGGGAGCTTGGACATCTCCTCCGCCAGCCGTTCCCAGGCCTCCATGGGGAAGGCAGTCAGGCACTTCTCGCGGCTCAGGGTGACCACCAGCATATCCCCCAGCTTGCCCCGGTACTTGGCGGGGATGGCCAGGCGGCCGCGTTCATCCAGGCTGTGCTCGTACTCCCCCATGAACATCAGGGCCATCGCCACCTCGCTGTTCGCCCCTGTGGATAACCAGCCCCGAAATGTGGAAATGTACCCCACTTTTCCACATTTCTCTCCATTTCTCCCCCAGATTATATCACGCCAGCGCGGGCTTTTGTCAATGCTTTTCCGTAGCGCTTTTTTCCTATTGCAAAAATTTAAGCTTCCGCAATGCCCTCGGCTCGTCGCTCGCCAGATCCACCGCTAAACTCGCCTCTACAAAATTGCAATGGAGCAACAGCCCCACCCTCCTGGTGGGAAATAATTGCGACGATGTGGGGCTGACCTCGCCTACGTTCGAGAAGAGCAATATCGTGAACGAAGTGATAGCGGAACGGGATGGAGATGAGGCAAGGAGGAGCAAGAGAGCAAGGCCGGCTCAACTGGGGGGCCCTTCTCCGGGCGGTTGATGTGGTCCTGCACGCGCCAAACGGGAAGGCCGCGACCGCGTGGAAGTTCGCTGGCAGGTCCAGCGGGGGTCAGCTGGCAGACGGCGAGTAGCGGCAAGCAGCGAGGAGACAAGAGGTGGCAGACAAAGGCAGTTGTCCTAGGCCTGCTTCCGTACGCCAATTGCTAAACGGCCGGGGGTTATCTTCCCCTGGATGACCGGGTGGCTGGCGCCGGTGCAGCCTGGCAGGTTACTGGGGTGGCCTTGAATCGTCTCGTAGGCCAAGGCCGCGAAGGCTATGGCCTCCTTGGCCTGGCCAGGGATGCCGAAATCCTCGTGGCGCAGGAGACGCGCCGAAGGGAGACGTTGGGCTAACGAGCGGACCAGGATGGGGTTATAGCTCCCTCCACCACCTAAGATGACCTCATCTATAGGGAAGGGTATGAAGTCCCGATACGCCCGGGCGATGCTCGCCGCGGTAAAGGCAGTCAGGGTGGCCACGATGTCGGCGGCCCTAAGCGCCAGCTCCTGACCTCTCGCCCAGACCTTTACCCCAAAATGCGCTCCAAACTCCTCTCTCCCCGTGGTCTTGGGCGGGCTCTTTTGCAAATAGGGATGGGCCAGCAACTCCTCCAATAGATCCCCTCTAACCTGGCCTTTGGCGGCCAAGGCACCGTCCTGATCGTAGCGCCAGCGCCCTCCAGTGGCACGGGAGGCGGCGTAGTCGATGAGCATAACCCCCGGCCCGGTGTCGAAGGCGAAGGGCTCGCCGCCGCTCTGACGCGAGGGCAAAACAGTTACATTAGCGATGCCGCCGATGTTCTGCACCGCCCGGTTTAGGCTCTCATGGGTGAAAAACAGATGGTCCAGGTAGCTGACCAAAGGAGCGCCCTGGCCGCCGGCGGCCATGTCGCGGGTGCGGAAGTCGGCCACGGTGGTTATGCCGGTGCGTTCAACGATGACGCCGGGCTCCCCGATTTGAAGGGTGGACTTTACCGGCGAGTCCTCATCCACCGCATGCCAGATGGTCTGCCCGTGAGAACCGATGAGGTCCACCTCCTCCGGCGAGAGGCCCGCTGCTGCCACCACCTCCAGGGCGGCTCGAGCCAGGAGCTCACCCAACAGGAAATTCATCTGGCAGATCTGGTCCACAGTTCCCCTCTTGGACGAGAACAGGCGGAAAATCCTCGAGCGCACTTCGTCGCTGTACGGCTCGTGGACGTAGGCCAGCAGCCGGAACTCGCGAACATCCTCGGGAATGTCCACCAGCACTGCATCGATGCCGTCGGCTGAAGTGCCGGTCATGAGGCCGATCACCTTCATCGCGACACCGCCTCGTGTACCTTTTGCCGGACCATCAGCATCCGCTGGGCGTTGTCCCGGCCATAGTAGACCCGGTTGGTGAGCAGGGCCACCACCAGCTCCCGCTGGGGCTCGACCCAGAGCGACGTCCCGGTGAAGCCAGTATGACCGTAGGAATGGGGGCAGAAGTAACGTCCACAGGATGAGCCCTCTGGCGAACGCAGCATCCAGCCCAGGCCCCGCCGTTCGCCGTGGGAGGCCGCCTGCTCCCGCACCATCTCGCTTACTGTCCCGCCTCTCAACAATCGCACTGGGCCTAATTGACCTCCCTCCAGATAAAGCTGCCCTAGGGCTGCCACCTCTTGGGCGGTGGAGAAGAGCCCGGCGTGGCCGCTGACTCCACCCATAGCCGCAGCGTTCTCGTCGTGCACCTCGCCCCGCAAGCGGCGCTGACGCCACGCACAGAACTCCGTGGGGGCGACCCGGGGCAATAGGGCCTCCGGCGGGTTATAGGTCGTCTCGCCCAGGCCCAGAGGCTCTAAGACCGCCTTACGCACAAAAACCGGGAGCGGCTCACCGCTCAGTTCCTCCATGGCCAGGCCCAGGAGGATCAGGCCCAGGTCGCTGTAGAGCACCCGCGTGCCCACGGGGTAAGAAAAATAGGTCCCAACCACTGCGGCGACTATAGCCTCCCTCGTGCCCAGGTCAAAGAGCCGTCGCCAGGCCGGCAGGCCTGAGGTGTGAGTCATGAGATGCCAGAAGGTGACCTGGCCCGCATCCGTCGGCTGGTTGGTGGGCGGCACCACCTGAACCATCTGGCCCGGCTGCAGCGGATCGTCATAGGCCTGGATAGGTCGCAGGCCAGTGAAATCCGGGATCACCGTGCTGACCGGCTGATCCAGCCTCACTTGACCCTCTTCCACCAGGGTCATGAAGGCCGTGGTGACGAAAAGCTTGGTCAATGAGGCCAGGTCGAAGATGCTGTCCGGCCCGGCGACCTCCTGTCTATCCTCTGGGTCTAACCAGCCGTAGGCCCGCTGAAATACCACCTGTCCCCGAGAAACCACCACGCAGGACGCCGCCGGGAAGACCGTGCCCGTGGCCTGGGCCAGGGTTGATTCCAGCTCGTCCTGTTGTCCCGGCGACAGGCCCAGGGCCGGTGGCTCAGAGGCCCGAGGGAGCAGGATCGACAAGTGCCTTTCCTTTGAAACCATAGACACCACCATCGACCAGGCTAGAGTGGCACCGTGCGCAGTCGCGCCACCAGCGGGTTATGGTCGGAGGCTCTGGTTTCATCATGAACTACCCAGGCATTATGGACCTGGAGGCCCGGGCCCACCAGGATGTAGTCGATGGCGCCGGACCAGCCATCCCCGGTGGTGGAGCCCAGGGGCCCTGAGGGAAAGGTCTGCCGGGCGGGGGCAGCCAGGCCGGCGACTTCACAAGCATCCCTAAAGTGGCGCTTAAGGTAATCCATCTCCAGCGAATCGGGCAAAGCGTTCAGATCACCTAGGATAATGGTTAGCGCTCCGGCCGGTCCCTCCTGCCCGAACGCCAAGACCTCCTGCACTTGTTGCCAGCGTTGGTCAGGCGTCAGGCCCAGGTGAGTGACGCAGGCCCAAAGCGGTGCCAAGCCCGCCGCCAGCGCGGCACCGATAACTGAACGCGGCTCGGTATACTTTTCGGGCACGCCTGGCTGATTGGAGTAGTCTGGCCGAGCGAGAGGTCTGCTGCGGTTGGCGACGACGGGATAGCGGCTCAGCAAGGCGTTGCCAAATTGACCCCTCGGGCCCTCTCCCTCCTGGCTCTCGGTAGCAGCGCCAAAAGTCCAGAACATACCCAGGCGCTGACCCAACCACCGGGCCTGATGGACGAAACCGCTGCGCTGGCGACCAACATCCACTTCCTGCAGGCCCACCAGGTCAGACCCTTGGCCGGCGATCACCCGGGCCACCGCCTCCAATCCCCCTGGGCTATAGGTGCCGGCTCGGATATTATAGGTCATCGCCGTCAGGGTCAGCACCGGACCCGCCCAGCTCCATTTTCGCCCGCCGCCTCCCAGGAACGAGTAAGCCTAACCATCTGGATCATCGCTCTCTCCCCTCTGGATTGGACGTATTCTACCACAGGTCATTGCGGCACGCCAAATCCGCTAAAGAAACCATCGTGGTGAGGGGTACAGCTCTGATAGACCGGCTCGGCGCCGTACCTGGCAGCGGTGATGAAGTACCCCGGCTTGACCCCGGGGTGTTTGGCCCTGAACTCCTCTGCCAGAGGCCAGATGGGGGCCGTGCTCTTTCGCCCTGTCACCCGGTCCAAGCTTGACCTGTACGGCGACTTATGGTAGACTGACCGCCCGAAGAGAAAAACAATCCTACACTCCCTGTGAGTTGTGGTAATAAACAGTCTGGACAGGGGAACCTGCACCCGCAAGGAAGCGAGGGCGATCAAGGAGGAAATTGTCCGGGCCGTTGACCCCCTCCCCAAGCGGACCGGCCGCGGGTCACAGAAGGGCAGCACCCTTTTCAGTGGCGAGCAGCAGATGCTGGCCATCGCCTCAGCGCTCGCGACCAGGTCCCGGTCACCGTTTCTGGATAGGCCCCACATAGGTCTATCCCCGGTGCTGGTAGAAGCCCTCTTCCAGATTATCCAGGACAACCAACGTCCAAAGGACCACCATCCTGCCGGTGGAGCAGCCCCCTCC
>JBFMCB010000049.1:0-18138 GCA_040754915.1 Chloroflexota bacterium
TCATCGGCGCCCTGACGTTGTTTTGCGCGAACGGTATAGTTGCACGTCTCGCGTTTCGCTTCCCCCTTCTAGAACAGCTCCTTGAAGGCGAACCGACGCTATTGGTTGAGGATGGCCGGATTCTGGTAGAGAGCCTGCGGCGCGAGGTCATGACACGGACCGAACTAGAGCGCGCGATCCGCAAGCACGATCTCGATCCGGCCACCGACCTGCCTTTGATCAAGCGCGCGCTGTTGGAGGAAGACGGCACAGTGACGATCATACGGCAAGGCGAGGACAGCCAGGATCATAGACGACGGCGCATCGGGAGATTGTCCGAAACGGGATAACTGCGGGTAGCGGGTATCAGGTGGCACAATAATACCTTGGCGCTCCTGGCCGACTTGCCAGCCTGAGAACGTTAACAGACAATACTCTCTCTTCCCTACCGCTAGCGCGCTTTTCGCATAGCGCATTAATGTTCCGGAGGATACTAACCCCTGAGACTTCGCACAGAAATTGACAAGGCGCCGGCATCGGTTTTACGGTGTCGGCTGATTCGATCTTGCCCCAATGATCTTGTATGACTGAATGCAGTTTTCAGATCGGCGGCAATGGTCTGCTTCAGAGACCTTCACATGGAGGGCAAAATGAAAAGCGCCTCGATCCCCTCATCGCTGGTGGCCGTTGCCGCTATGACCCTGGTGTCCATAATCCTGATCTTTTCCCCTTCGCTCGGGGCAGAGGCAGGGACTCCAGCGCCCACGGCCACTGGCACACCGGCGCTAACGCCTCCGGTGCCGGAAATCCTGGCTCGTGGCCAAGAGATCCCGTTCACCGTTTGTGTTTATCCAGCACCTGGACCAGGCCCCCCGGCGGAAGACATGGCCGCCAAATGGTCCTTCGGCCGGTGGAAATGGTCAGACGAGCAGGGTGAGAAACTCATCAAGTATCCTTGGACACACTTTTTCTTCATGGTCGATGGTTCGGCGAGCCTCGAATATGACCTCCTAAATCTCTCGGGAGTTTCAAGAGAGCCGTTCGATGAGGAGTCAAAGAACTGCATTGGCGATCGAGGGCGGAACGAGGCGATAGTGGTCAGAAAAGCAGCACGGGTGTGGCTGCTATTGCACCGGTTAAGGACGATAAAGAGGCTAGGAACGCACTATGTGTTCGTCGTAGAGCCTGCGGATAGAGGTTTTCAGTCCGTGGACTTTCCGGTCACTGCCCCAGCCAGCTTGACGCTCTATTTCGTCACTCCGGACGGCAAAGAGATCGACAAGATCGTGGAGGGCGTTACACCCTGGACGAGAAGATGGGGTCCCTCGGCGAGGCTCCCGAGAACAGGTAGCTCGTATTCCCCAAGGATATTGGTGCTAATTGGAATCGCCACTTTGGCCGTCGGCCTTGGGATTGTTTGGGGCAGCAAGAGATGGATAAAAGGACGGCGCTGAGGTTGGGAGTTACTCCACCCGGGCTCCAAACTCGCCGTCGGAGACCTGGACGGACAAGGCGTCTCCGGCAGCAACCTGCCGAACGGTGGTGACCAGGCGTCGCGCCTCCCGCTGCCAGACGATGGCGTAGCCTCGCTCCAGGGTCGCAAATGGGTTCAGGTCCTTAAGCCGGGCCCCAAGCCCCGCCAACCGCGCCTGCCGGTCCTGCAAGATCCATCTCAGGTGCGCGGTAGCTCGGCGGAGTAGCTCGTCGACCTCCTGTCTTCGCCGGTCCACGTTTGGCGCATTGGAGCGCAGGGCCCGGAGCTCGCGCACGAGCCGCTGGCGCCAGGCGGCCACCTGGGACCCCAAAGCCTGCGCCAGACACCATCGCCATGCCTGGACCTGCCGACGGTGCTCCTGCAGGTCCGGCGCCACTAGCTCGGCCGCCGCCGACGGCGTGGGCGCCCGCACGTCGGCCACGAGATCGGCGATGGTGAGATCCGCCTCATGGCCGATGCCGGTGACCACCGGCCTCTTGGACGAGTAGATGGCTCGGGCCACCCGCTCATCGTTGAAGGCCCAAAGCTCCTCCAGGCTGCCACCACCCCTGGCCACGATGATCACGTCCACCGCGGTACGGTCGTTCAAGGCGTTGATCGCTTCTACGATCTGGGGCGGTGCCTCCTCACCCTGGACCAGGGTGGGCGCAACGATCACCCGGGCCAGGGGATACCTCCGGCTCAGAACGTTCAAGATGTCCCAGAGGACGGCGCCAACGGGCGAGGTGACCACTCCAATTTGCTCGGGGAAGCGGGGCAGGGCCCGCTTGTGCTCCGGTGCGAAAAGCCCCTCCTTCCATAGGCGCTGCTTCAGCGCCTCGAAGAGCAAGTGCAGTTCCCCCAGGCCCTGGGGCAGGAGCAGATCCACGTAGAGCTGATACCGGCCCTGGGGTTCGTAGACGGTGATGCGGCCGTGGGCCAGGAGGGCCATGCCGTTCTGGGGGACCATGGACTGGCGCTGGGCCTGCTGGCGGAAGAGGACGCACTGCAACTGGCACGCGGCGTCCTTAAGAGTGAAGTAAAGATGTCCGGAGAGCGCCTGGCTGAGGTTGGAGATCTCCCCCGCCACCCAGATGTCCGCCAACAAGTCGTCGGTATCAAACAGATCTTTCAGGTAACGGGTTATCTCGGAAACCGTGAACAGTCGCGCCGCCGTACCAGGCTTGTTTCTACCACCGTTCACGTGTCACCCGCCATCATATCGCCTGGGGCCTCTGCCCCACACCCTCCACCGGCTCGATGAGCATCAGCTTCTGCCCGTACTCCACCGGGGTACTATTGGCCACCAGGACCTTAGCCACGCGGCCGGAAAGCTCGGCCTCCACCTCGTTCATCATCTTCATGGCCTCGATGATGGCCACCACCTGGCCTTTCTCCACCAAGTCTCCCTCCTGGACGTAAGGGCGGCTCCTGGGGTCTGGCGAGGCGAAGAAGGTCCCGACCACCGGGGCCCGGATGGCCTGAAGGGTCGGGCCCACTTCCGGGGCAGCCTGGGCCAACGGCGCTTTCTCTACTGGAGAAGACTGGGCTGAGATGCGGGGGCTATCGGCCCCGGAGGCGGCCGCTTCAACCCTGGAACTCGAGTCCAAGGCCCCGGGGGTCCGCAAGGCGCCCTTGCGCAAGTGCACCTTGAAGTCGCCCTTCTCCAGATGCAGCTCTTCGATGTTGGCCTCGTCCATGAGGCGCACGAGCTCTCGGAGCTCGCCGTCCACCAACCGCAGGACATTTCCCTCTGCCTCGGACATCAGACCTCCCGATCTTTCAACACCCCAGTGAGTCCAGGGGGAGCGCTGCGCCCCCCTTTGCCATAAAAACACCTTCGCCAGACAAAAGATACGAGCGAGCTGGCGCACAAAATGCCCGCCCAGCGCTTCTGAGCTAGGTAACCCGCTCCAAGTACTGGCCGGTGCGGGTATCCACCTTGATCACGTCACCGATATTCACAAATAACGGCACCAGGATCTTCATGCCGGTCTCCAGGGTAGCCGGCTTGCTGCCGCCAGTGGCGGTGTCTCCCTTGAACCCAGGCTCAGTCTCGGTGACCTCCAGCTCCACGGTGATGGGCAGCTCCACGCCGATGGGCTCGTCTCGATAGGTCAAGAGCTCCAGGCTGATGTTGTCCTTCAGGTACTGCACGTCGTCCCCCAGGTGATCGGCGGAGAGGGCGGTCTGCTCGAAGGTCTGGGTGTCCATGAAGTGGTATAGGTCGCCGTCGTGATACAGGTATTGAACCGTGCGGTGCTCCAGGACCACCCGTTTGAATTTCTCACCCGCCTGGAAGCCGCGCTCCACAATGTAGCCGGACCGCAGGTTCTGCAACCGCATCTTGACCTGAGCGGAACCCCGCCCCATCTTGATGTGTTCGAAGCTCAGCACCCGATACAGCTCACCATCGAGCTCGATACAGACCCCCTTTTTCATCTCCCCGGTAGAGATCATTGCCCGAACCTCCTAACCCACCGTCAACCTCGTTGTCCTCTATGCTTTTTGCCCTTGGATCTGGGGCCTACTTTGGCGCTCGCGTCAAGATCTCCAGGCCCTGGGGCCTCACCACCGCCATGTCCTCGATCCGCACCCCGCCCCACCCCGGGAGGTAGATGCCCGGCTCGATGGTGATCACGTTGCCGTCGGCCAGGGTCGCGGTCCCGGTCTTGGCAACCCTGGGCTCCTCGTGCACCGCCAATCCCACCCCGTGACCCAGGCCATGGCCGAAGCTCTCGCCGTAGCCGGCCTCTTCGATGATCTGACGGGCCACCGCATCCAGTTCGACCCCGGTGAGCCCAGCCCTGCCGGCCTCCTGGGCCGCCGCCTGCGCCCGCAGGACAAGGGCATAGATCTCTTTGAAGCGGCCGTCGGGCTCGCCCAGGCACGTGGTCCGGGTCAGGTCCGAATGATAGCCGTTTAGGCGGGCGCCCAGGTCCATGATGATGGGCTCGCCACTTCCTATTTCTCGGCTCGTGGCCTTGGCGTGGGGCATGGCGCCATTGGGACCCGAGGCCACGATGATCTCAAAGGCCACCGCCTCGGCGCCCGCTTGGCGCATGAACACCTCGAGTTCCCAGGCCACCTGCCGTTCGGTCATCCCAGGACGGAGTTGCTCTCGCACGTGAAGGAACGCGGCGTCGCCTAGCTCCACGGCGGCCCGGATGGCCGCGATCTCTTGAGGTTCCTTTACCGCCCTCATATCCTCTATCAGGCCCAGGGTAGGGCACAGGGTGTATTCCAGCGCCGGTGGCTCCGCCAGGCCCTCGCTCTGGTGCGGAGCCGCCAGGCTTCCATGCTCGGCATAGGTCATGTGGCCGCTCTCGAACCCGATTCTCTTGAGGCCGAGCTCGGCCACCAGGGAGGGGAAGAGGGCTTCGAACTTCGTCTCGATCTTCCTGACGGCGAAGCCCGGGGCTTCGATCGTGGCCTGCTCGATGTAGCGGAAATCGGTAGCCAAGAGGGCCTCGGTCGGGGTGATCAGCAGGTACCCCGCCGACCCGGTGAAGCCACTCAGGTATCGACGGTTTTCGGGCTGGGAGACCAGAAACGCGTCCAGTTTTAGGTTTTGCATCCTGTCGCGCAATCTGGATAGGCGCTCGTTCAATGTAGAAAACCCCCTTTAGTAGAGAACCCTATGACTTCCCGCCTCTTGAGCTATCTACCTCTGGTCAGGGCCACCATGAGCGGCACCAGGCAGCTCAGCACGTTCAAGAAGACCAAGACGGCTACGGCTATGATGAAGGTACGGCTGGAAACACCACCCGCAGCCAGGCCTGGGCCGGCCGTGGCACTCAGGCGTTTCACCTCACCGCCCAGTCTCTTGACCTCGGTGGCCAGCGTCCGGAGCGATTCCCGGTCACCGGATACCTCTCGCTGCACCAGATACCGCACCTGGTCCTGGCTGAGGACCGAGGCAGCACCGCTGGCCAATGGTGCCATCACCGTGGGCTCCAGCCCCGGCGCCGCGGGCGTAACCGGTTCCACCGGCGGCCTGATCGCCGGCGCTGCTGGCGCGGGCCTGGCCACCGCCGCGGGAGGTAGTCCAGGCTCCGGAGGTGGTACCGGCGTCACCGGTGGCGGTGGGGCGGCTGGGGCCGGCCGGGGTGCCGCTCTTGGTGCCACCTTGGCCGGAGGCGGTTCAGGCCGGGCAGGAGCCACCGGGGCCGGGGCCACCGGCTGAGGCGCCGGCTTGCCGGTGATGGCGGCGATGGCGGCCACCAAGTCCGCCGGGGTTCCGAACCGCTCGGCCGGTTTCTTGGCCAGGCAGCGATTTAGGACGGCCTCCACCGCTGGAGGCACGTCCGGCCGTGCCTGCGCCACCTTGGGGATCGGTGCCGTCATGTGCTGCATGATCACCATCGCCGGGTTATCTCCCTGATAGAGCACCTTCCCGGTCAACATCTCGTACAGAACCGCCCCCAAGGAGTAGAGGTCAGCCCGGGTGTCCACTGGCCGCCCATCGGCCTGCTCCGGGGCGATGTAGTTCGGGGTGCCCAGGATATCGGTAGAGGTGAGACCGGTGCTGGAAAGGCTCTTGGCGATGCCGAAGTCCATGAGCTTCACCACGCCCTCAGCCGTCACCATGATGCTCTTGGGGTTGATATCACGGTGCACGACGCCGTGTTCGTAGGCATGCTGAAGCCCTTCTGCCACCTGGCGGGTGATGTCCAGAGCCTGCTCTACGTCCAGGGGCCCGTACTCGCGCATCAAGGCCGATAAGCTCTTCCCCGTAACAAACTCCATGGCGATGTAGTTGCGCCCCTCGTCCACTCCGTAGTCGTAGATCTTCACGATGTGTGGGTTGTCCATCTCGCTGAGGATCATGGCCTCCCGCTCGAAGCGCTGCAGGAACTTGCCGTCGGTCAACAACTCCGGGCGAACGATCTTCAGCGCCACCACCCTTTTGGTCTCCACGTTGCGGGCCAGATAGACAGCGGTGTAATCCCCTACCCCCAGTTCATCGACAACCTTGTAAAGGCCTTTGAAGGTTTGCCCCACGGTCAATAGCTCCATGAAAACTCACCTCCCTGAATTCGTTCAACCCGCGCTTCGCGTCACGGTTGTCTTTACTATTAAAGAAATCTCCACCCTATACTTGGCCAACATGTAGCCCGAGGGCATGGAACCCAAAGGGCACTCCGTGACGATTACCAGAATCGTCCCCAGGATATCCAAATCTTGCTCCTAATCGCCAACGACGTTCAACGTTCAACGTTAAAACGTTCAACGTCACTATCAAGCTTTGGCCGCTCGCCGAGGCCGAAAGGCCAACCGGAGTGGGGTGCCCCGGAAGCCGAAGGCGTTCCGTAGTTGGTTCTCCAGGTACCGCTGATAAGAGAAATGAACCAGGCTGACATCGTTGACGAAGAACACGAAGGTGGGCGGCTCCACGCCCGCCTGCGTGACGTAGTATACCCGAAGGGCCTTGCCCCGATCAGAGGGAGGAGCATGCTTTTCCAGAGCCTCGGCTAGGACCTGATTGAGCACGCCGGTGGGCACCCGCCTGGTCCACTCCGTCCTGATCTCAAAAGCCAGGGGCACCAATCTGTTTACCCTCTGCCCGGTCTTGGCTGATAGGAACAGGATGGGAGCATAATCCACGAAATTAAACTCTGCCCGTATCAGCTTTTCGTACTCCGCCGAGGCATGGGCGGTCTTGTTTACCAAGTCCCACTTATTCACCACCAGGATCATCCCTTTTCCCTGGTCGCGGATATAGCCGGCGATGTGGGTGTCCTGGGCAGTAACGCCCTCCTGGGCATCCAGGACCAGGGCCACCACCTCGGCGCGGTCCACCGCCCTCAGGGCCCGGATGACGCTATATCTCTCAACCCCTGGCTCCACCCGGCCCCGGCGACGAATGCCAGCGGTATCGATGATCACCGCCGGTCCCCGCGGGGTATCCAACAAGGTGTCCAGGGCATCCCGGGTGGTGCCCGGGGCCTCGCTGACGATGGCCCGTTCCTCTCCCAGGAGGGCGTTCAAGAGCGAGGACTTGCCCACGTTCGGGTGCCCCACGATGGCCAGGCGCAGGGCCGCCGTCTCCTCCTCCAGTTCCGGCCGGGGCAGTTGTTGGATCACCACGTCCAAAACGTCGCCTACGCCGGTCCCCTGGAGGGCCGAGATAGGCTCCAGCTCTCCCAGACCCAGGCGGTAGAATTCCACCGCCTGGAGGCGACGCTCTGGGTTGTCGGCCTTGTTGACCACGGTTATGACCGGCTTCTTCGTTTGACGCAGGACCTGCGCCACCTCCTGGTCCGCGGGTACCAGGCCGTCCTTGCCGTCCACCATGAAGAGCACCAGGTCGGCCTCAGATACCGCCTGCAGGGCCTGGTCGCACACCTTGGCCACCAGGTCGGTGGTGGCCCCCGTCTCCAGACCGCCAGTATCCACCAACGTGAAGGTTACACCGGCCCATTCCGCCTCGGCGTACAGGCGATCCCTGGTGGTGCCGGGTTCGGCCTCGGTTATCGCCAACTGCCGGCCCACCACGCGGTTGAAAAAGGTGGACTTCCCCACATTGGGCCGCCCCACAATCGCCACCAAAGGCCTGGCCATGATACACCAATCGCCGTCCAAGAGGTAGATAGCAGCTAGCCAACAGCAGCTAGCTGCCATGAGTCATTTCTGCCAGTATGAAAAACGGAGCCCTGCCCTCTGCCATCAGCCATCAGCCATCAGCCATCAATCGTCTCTGCCCCCGGATGCAAACCTGCCGGTTTAACTGGAGGGTTTCAGGGTCACCGGCAGCTTCTCCGGCGTTACGGCCGTCACGTGGAAGCCCGTGGGCACGACGATCTGTGGCACCAAGTCGTAGGTCCCCGATCCCAGACCGCTCAGGTCCAGGACGGCAGCCACATCGGAGGCCCGCAATCTCAAGAAATCGGCCATGGAACCAGCAAGGGTGACGTCTACCGTGGGGTTAGACAGGGCCACGGTGAGCCCCTTGCCCAGTCCCTTCCAGGCCACGGGCCGTCGAACAATCTCCCCGCCGGGGATCGGCTCCACTACGATCTTGACGAAGACGTCTTGCCTCTTTTCCAGTGCTGTCCCCTTGGGGACATTGAGCCACACACTCCTCACCAGCTCGTGGGTGGTCCCAGATACGTCTACCAGGGTGGTCTCCACGTAGCCCAACCCCTCCAGCACCTTGGGGTCACCGCCCAGCACCACTACTGACGGCTCCACCACAATGCTAGAGATGTGATAGCCGGTTGCCACCGTCCCGCTGATCGTGGCCACCACGGAGACCGCCTTGTAGTTCAAGAGCTGCACCACCGGCACCTCCACCAGGACCGAGGAGGGAGAAGGCTCCAGCCCCTTGATCTCCTCACCCCGAGCGTTGACCACCATCGGCTGGTAGTAGACCTTGAGGCTGACCTTGGTGCCATCCAGGCGAACGTTGACCAGAGCCTCGGTGGTCTGATCCACCAGGCTGGCGGGGCCGGTTACCTTGACCTGCGCCGGGCTTACCTGGGGCTGCCCGTAGCTATAGCCGGAAGCGGGCGAGTCCAGGACCCTGGGCCGCACCAGGACCTCTTTCTGGCGCAGGCGCTCCAGGCGCACGTTCACCCTCATGGGCGTCACTTCCAGGATGCGCACCCGGCGGTCGGCGCTGGTGACCTTGGGCGCCACCTCGTGGGTGCCGGGGCCCAGGCCCGTCAGGTCCACCACGGCCTGGAAATTGCCAGGGAAAAGTGTTCCCCAGACGTGCGCCGGGGCCCGGATCTTCACCGTCACCGAGCCCAGGTTGGCGTCGTAGATCACCAGCCCTTCTGGCACATTCGTGGCCTGCACCGGGACCGGACTGGGATAGAAATCGCTGCGATCGGGGTTCTGCTCGTTAGCGGCGATGACCCAAACGACCAGTGCCAGGCCCAGGGCCAAGAATAAGAGCCCCAGGTTCTTGGTGAGGGAGCTCAGCATTGGGAGTCCTTTTGCTCAGTGGAAACCGGCTTCTTCAGCCACGAGGACAGATTAGGCTCCGCGGCAGACTTGTAGAGCGACAAGAGTGCCTTTTTTAACTTTCCGGCATCCATGTTGCGCACCATGCGGCGGTCCTTGACCAGGGAGATGATCCCCGTCTCTTCGGACACCACCACCGAGACCGCATCGCTCACTTCGGTTATCCCGATGGCCGCCCGGTGCCGGGTTCCCAGTAAAGGGTCTGGCAGCGAGTTCTCCGACAGAGGCAACACGCAACCAGCGGCTGCAATGCGGTCGCCCCGGATAATGGCCGCCCCGTCGTGCAGCGGTGTCTCCGGCGTGAAGATCGTTAGAAGCGCCTGGGCGGTTACCAGGCCGTCGATCTCCACCCCGGTGTCAACGTAGTCTTGGAGGCCGGTGTTACGCTCCAGCACGATGAGGGCGCCGTGGCGCCTCTCTGCCGCGAGTTCACAGGCCTGGACGATAGCGTCCACCATGCGGTTCACCCTCTGGGCAGGCAAGGCCGACCAGGGCCGATTGAAAAGCTCTCCGGTGCGACCCAGCCTCTCCAGCACCCGGCGCACCTCTGGCTGAAAGATCACCACGATGGCCAGGAACAAAGCCGGCACCATGCTCTTGAACAGCCAGCTCAGCGCCGTGAGCTGCAGCAGGTTGGAGATCAAGATCGCCAGCACCAGGAGGACGACGCCCCAGATGAGCTGGACAGCCCGAGTGCCCTGGATAGAAACGAGGACCCCGTAGAACAAGACCGTGACCAAAACGATATCCAAGACGCTCAAGAAATCCAGACGTGATAGAAACCAGAGAAAATCGGGCATTTTTTCTTTACTAGTAAAAAATCCCCTGATGTCCCGGAGTTGAACTCCGGGACATCAGGTCAACCCTGGACACCTTGCTTGAGCTGGGATAAAAGCTCGCGGTAACCATCGGCACTTTCCGGAGCCAGGGTGATGATCTTCTCGATGGCCCGGATGGCTCCGGCGGTGCTGCGCCGATCCAGCAGCCGTTCGCCCAGGGAATCCAACAAGGAGACTGCCTCGTCCTTCTTGCCCTCCTGGACCAGCAGGTCCGCCAGCTTTGTGGCGGCGGCGAAGTAGGTGTTGTCTAACTCCAGGGCCTGGCGACAGAAGCGGGCCGCCTGGGCATTGTCGCCCCGAACCGCGTACGTGTCAGCCAGGGTTAGGCTTTTCTCCACTGCCTCCTCCACTCGGCCCGCTTCCACCAGGGTCTCCAGGAGCCAGTGATGGGCAGGCAAATAGCCGGGCAACCGTTGGATGGCATCGTAGCACTCACCGATGGCCGCCAGGAAAAGCCTGTCCCGACGGTACTCCCGATTGGCGATCAGGGCCGCCATGGCCCCGTCGGGATCCGTCAACTCCAGGGCCTGGGCCAGGCCAAGCGACATCAGATCCGGAGGCCACCCCCCAAACCGCTGGCGTGCTTGAGCGACTTTGTCCTCCTGCTCGGCCAAAGCCAATGCAGAACCAACCCTGGTCGCCATCTCCAGGAGCCTTTGGCGATCGCCCCGGGAGAGATAATAGTCAGCCAGGCCCACGTATACCTCGGCCAGAGCACCAGGCTGGTGCGGGGACTCCGCTCCCAGGAAGGCAAGCTCCAGGGCCCGGGCGTAGCTGGCGAAGGCTGGGCCAAACTGGCTCAGGCCTTGCTGGCACTGCCCCAAGGCATACAGGCTGGGAGCAGCATAGGCGGGGTCCAAGGCGGACTCGGCGAGTTGCTCGGCGGCCTGGGCGAGCTGGCCTGCCTGTTGGTAGAGAAGGCCCAGGTTATAGCGGAGCTCCACCTGTCCGGCGCCCAGGCCCAAGGCCTCCTGGTACGCTTCGATCGCTTCCTTGACCCTGCCCTGGGCCTGATAGTCCACGGCCTGCCGGATGACCGCCTGAATCCGTTGCAGGGCCTTCGCCTCTTCCGGAGCGGCCTCGGTCTCCAGGGGGGGCACCTCGGGGGGCGCCTCCAGGAGCGCCTCAGCCAATCTGGCCAGGGCCTCCTGCCCGGCGGCCTCGGCCACCGCCGGCCCCCTCACCGCCGCCGGCACCTCTGGCCCCAGGGCTGCGGGCGCGGCGACCTGAGACTTTTCCCAGCGTAGGGTTTCCAGCATGGACCGCGCTTCCTGGCAGGCCGTATCCAGGGCCATCGCCTCCTGGCAGGCCTCCATAGCCTGGTCCAAATCGCCCTGCCCCTGGTACAACCGGCTGGCCGCCAGGAGCTCGGCCACGGCGTCCTGGAGCTGGCCAGCCTCGCCGTAGGCCCGGCCCATGGTACAGCGCAGGGAGGGGTTCTGGGGGTCCAGTTGCACCGCCTTTTCCCACGCCCCCAGCGCCAGGCTGGCCCAACCCTGCCGGTAGTAGGCATCGGCCAGCGCCGCCTGGGATGCCGCCGCGGCCACTGGCTGCCCCAGGCTTTCCTGGAGATTGGCCAGTTGAGCAAGGCTGAAGAGGTCGCTGGCGGCCAGGCCCGCCGCCTTTTTGTACTCCGCCGCGGCCTCCGCATATCTTCCCAGCATAGAGTAGGCTAGGCCCAGGCTGGAGTGGGCCATGGGCTCATTGGGGAAATCTGCCACCGCCCGGTGAAACTGGAGCACCGCCTCCTGCCAGCGATCCTCCCAGCCGCTGTTGAAACCGTCCCGCAGGGTCTCTTCGAACGATACCTTTTTACCCGCCAAGGCCTATCACTCTACCCTCAATCAAGATCATTGACAAGGAAAAAGGCGGCCCGTTTCAGGGCCGCATTCTTTACTACTAAAGAAACGGGAAAATCCACCTATCCGAGAGCAAACCACTTTCGCCTAGCTCTTGCCGGCCAGTAAGAGAGCTAGCACCGCTTTCTGTGCGTGCAAGCGATTCTCGGCCTGCTCGAAAACAACGGAATGAGCCCCGTCCATGACCTCGTCGGTGATCTCCTGGCCCCGGTGCGCGGGCAGGCAGTGCATCACCAGG
Source organism: Chloroflexota bacterium (assembly GCA_040754915.1). GTDB lineage: Bacteria > Chloroflexota > DTOL01 > DTOL01 > JACQYG01 > JACQYG01. The sequence continues at coordinate 12,361 of JBFMCB010000049.1, forward strand.
ACCTGTGGTTTGGCCTGGGCTACCAGGCTGGCGTTCACCTGATACGGGGCGAAGATGCCCTTTCTGGCCTCGGCCTCGGCCTCCTGGCCCATGCTGGCCCAGGTATCGGTGTAGATCACGTCGGCGTCTCTCACCCCCGACCAGGGGTCATTGGTCAGTGAGATCGTGGCACCAGTGTCCTCGGCAATTGCCCGGGCCTTGTCTACAATAATCGCCTTTGGCTCGTAGCCCGCCGGGGTGGCTGCCGTCACGTGCATCCCGGCCAGTGCTCCACCCAGGAGCAAGGAGTGAGCTACATTGTTGCCATCGCCCACGAAGACGAGCTTAAGCCCTTGGAGGGAACCCCGGTGCTCCACAATGGTGAAGAGATCAGCCAGCCCCTGGCAAGGATGGCTCAGGTCCGAGAGCCCGTTGATCACCGGCACCGGGGAATACTCCGCCAGGAGCTCCACGTCTCGATGGGCGAAGACCCGGGCCATGATGCCGTCGGTCATGCGGCCCAATACCCTGGCCACGTCGGGGACCGACTCCCGCTGGCCCAGTTGGATCTCGTTGGGGGAAAGGTACATGGCGTGCCCGCCCAGTTGGAGCATGCCCACCTCGAAGGAGACGCGGGTGCGCAAAGATGGCTTCTGGAAGATCATGCCCAGGGTTTTCCCGGCCAGGATCGGCCTGTTACCACCGCGCTTCCATTCGTCCTTGAGTTCGCGGGCCGTGTTCAGTATCAGCCGGAGTTCCTGAGGGGTGAGATCGCCCAAGCTAACCAAGTCCTTCTTCACCATTTCCTCCCCTTGGCAAAAAGCGCACGCGTAGATTACCACAATCGAGGGGTGATTTCAAGTAGAGACGCTGCCCATTACCTTCCCCTGCTGGCCCTGGCTGTACTCGGAGGTGTCCAAACCAACCTCAGCAATTGGCCTGAAAGGTGGCCGTCTCTAATAGAATCCCACCAATTCTTTCCCTCTCTTTAGGGTCACGAGGGCATTCGCCTTTCGTTGCAAAGCCTATGCCGAGGCAAAGCCCGCTTGAGGTTGACGATGGCACCGCCGGGGTAAAGGGGAGGGGACTCCCCTGCCAGAAGGCCACCGCTCCGTACCCTACCACTTGATCCCGATCACCGAAAGGGGTATCGCCGGAATTGGCATACTTGAGAAGCGCAGCCTGATTGGCCCCCAGGCCCCTGGCAGCCATCATCGCCGTGAGGATGGGGCCCTCGCCACAGGCACAGGTGGCCAGGTTGCGCAGATGGCGTCGCTCCTGCTCTTGGATGGTGCGCCGGAACCCCTCTGGGTCCATGGTCAGGATCGCCGCGAGGGTCGCTGCATCCACCTGGCGGGCGTCATCGTAGGAAGGATAGTGGGACAGGTCAGAGCTGGCAATAATCAGCGCTCGCTTCCCGGCCAGCACCTTCATCAGGACATCGCTCAGGGCGTGGGTATTCTCCGGCGACGGCTCACCCACGATGATAGGGACGATCCTGCAACCAGGCAAAAGACGTTGCAGGAAGGGCAACACCACCTCAATAGAATGCTCATCGCGATGCACACCGCGCTCAAAGACCAGGTGTTGGGGGTCAGCCGCCAGGAGTTGGGCCGCCAATTCCTCATCTACAGGCACCAGGCCCAACGGGGTCTGGAAAGCCCCCTTCGCATAGACCGAAACCTTGCGGAAATTGGGGTCGGCGTGGTTGGTCCCCACCACAACCACAGCCTCATACACCGCCCCACGGATTTGGTGGAAGGCGTAGGCCGCCACCTGCCCGGAAAAGACGTAGCCAGCGTGAGGTACGATGAGGGCCATGGGTGGGGCGGGAAGCCTGGGAAGGTCACCGGCCCTCTCCACCTCGGCCAGCATCTCGTCCACCATGTTAGCCAGGGCCTGGGGCTCCCGTGGGTAGAAGCCTCCCGCTACCGCTGCCGGGCGCACCTCGCCGGGCGCAGGTGAGGCTACAATTGTAGGACTTGTTCCTACCGCTGGCCTGGACACAAGCTCGGACGGGGCGCAAGCCACGAAAAGATTTAGCCAAAGCAGGCTTAGAGTAAGAACTGCTATAGCTTTCATGCCAGAGCCATCTCCAAATCGGCGATGATTTTCTCCGCCTCCTCGATTCCCACCAACGAGCGCTGCGCCTCATGGCTTGCTACAAACCTCGCTTTTTTTACCCCCACACCCCCGGTATCTGGTTGCCGCAGTAGCCGCACTTTCCCTCCGTAATCCGATTATCCATAACGCTGAAGCCCAGCCGCACGATGAGCAACTGGCCGCAGCGGGCACAATAGGTGTTGTCAGCGGAATGGCCAGGAACGTTGCCGACGTAGGCATAGTGGATTCCTTCCTCTTGGGCAATCTTCCAGGCTCGTTCCAACTTCTCCACCGGCGTTGGCGGCAAGTTCGTGAGCTTGTATTGTGGGTAAAAGCGACTGAAGTGGGTGGGGATGTCGGGCCCCAGGTTGGCGACGATCCAGCGGCACATCTCCCGTAGCTCCCCCTCGTCGTCGTTAAGGCCAGGGACTATCAGGTTCACGATCTCCAGATGTACCCCCTCCTCTACGATGACCCGCATCGCCTCCAGCACTGGCTTGAGGCTGGCATCGCAGACCTTCTGATAGAAGGCCTCATTAAAGCCCTTCAGGTCAATCTTGATGGCATCCACGATCCGGCAAAGCTCCCGCAGGGGGCCAGGGTTGACGTAGCCCGCGCTGATGACGATGCTCTTCAGCCCAAACTCCCGCCCCAGGCGGGCCGCTTCCAGCATGTACTCGTAGAAGACAACCGGCTCAGAATAAGTGTAGGCGATGGAACGACTACGGTTGCGCAAGGCCAGTTCCACCACCTGTTCTGGCATCAGGGCGACGTTGTCGGTCTCCTCGGGAGGGAACTGGGAAATCGTCCAGTTTTGGCAATAGAGACAATGCAGGTTGCACCCAGCCGTAGAAATGGAGAAGGCTAATGTCCCTGGATAGAAATGATAGAAGGGTTTCTTCTCGATGGGATCGTTGTTGACCGCGCATGGGTTGCCGTAGACTACGGTGTGCAGCTTCCCCCCACGATTCTCTCGCACTCGGCAATCGCCACGATGGCCATCGCTGATGATGCATCCCTTGGGGCAAAGCTGACACTTCACATACTGGCCGCTATGGGGCGAGTGGCAATAGAGCACCCGGGACGGTTGCCGGGTGCTATGGCAGGTCTGACAGCGAAAGTTTTCCTTTATGCCGGCGTAGTAGCGGGCCTCCCGGACGTGAGGCGAGGCAGGGGCTGCCTCAGCACTCTTTCCGGCGTGCGTCAGCCAATCCCAGGCGGCCACTCCCCCCGCTGCGCACAGGCCCAACCCGGCTAATCCCTTTAAGAATTTTCGTCTGGAAAGCCTCTGCATACGCCATTACCTTCCTCGCGTCACCTTACACCTTTCACATCTCCACGTCAATCAATAAACCCTCAACACCTCCAACCCGGCCCAGCGAGCCAGGCTCCCAGCCCAGAAATAATTCACCACGGCCAGGACCACGCCCAGGACGGCGAGTACGGCCAGGGGCCGCCCTCGCCAACCCCGCACCACACGGGCGTGCAGATACAAGAGATAGATCAGCCAGGTCACCAAAGCCAGGATTTCTTTCGGTTCCCAATTCCAGTAGGTCCCCCAGGTCACCTGAGCCCAGATCGCTCCGGTGATCATCGCCAAGGTCATCCAGGGGAAGCCCAGGGTCACTCCCCATTGGCCCAGCTCTTCCAGGGCCTCACTTGAGGGGAGCGCTGTCCATTTACTCAGCCATCCCCGCATCAGGTAGAGGAGGCCCGCCACCGCCGCTGCTCCAAAGGCTCCGTAGGCCATCGCCGACGTTCCCGCGTGCAATTGCAGCCACAAGCTATCCAGAGCCGGGGGGAGAGGCCGCACCATCTGCGCCACGGCGGGAATCCCCAGGCGAGCATAGCCCATGACCATCAATGCCAAAAGAAGGAGCGCCGCCCCAACTGTCCTGCTGCCAGACTGCCCGATCATGGCCAGGTAAGCGAGAAGGAGCGTTCCTACACAGACCAGGGCAAACTCATAGGGGCTGGCCAAAGGCCAATAGCCTCCCCAAAGACCGCGCTCCACCAATCCCCCCAAAAGAGCCACGAGACTTATCCCCACGGCGAAGGTGGAAACCCACGCCCACCGCTCTCTTCGGCGGGCAAGCAGAATCGAGGCAACCACCCCTGCCAGCAAGGCCAGGGCACTCAGCCCCAGAAGCAACCCCTCAAGCGCCTCCATGAGCCGTCTCCTCCTTGATGATCGCTACCAACCGCGCGAAATGCCTGTCGAAGCCCAGCCAGTCCCCTTCGGCCATCCCCGCCAGGAGGAGGCGACTATCCGGCGTTACCCGGGCCCAAAGCCGCTGATGAGGAAGGTAGAACGAAAGCATGAGACCAACCATGAGCCCCAAGGCAGACAAGATCACAGTGGCGAAAGAGGGGTCGTAGACGGCCAATAACACCACATAGTCTGTAGGTATAAAGGTCAGAGCGATCCCTTCCCATACCAGAGCCTCACCGGCGACCACCCGTTTGCTCACCGCCGGGCCAACCCGTCCTTCCCGGACCGGGCGTACGGACACGGTAGAAAGCCCGCCGCTGCCTTCGCCGGAAGTATAGGACACCTGCAAGCTCACCTTTAGGGGTGGGATGCTCACCTCTCGGAAGGCTCCCTCTTCCTGGAACAGAAGAATAGCCTCTTCATCGGGGGAACCATTGCCCGCTACCATTTGTAGCCGGCGTCCAGTGGCATCGGTGGCCGCCACCCGCAAGGCGGGCCCGTAAGAGGCCAGGTAATAGCCAATCTCCTGGACTACCAGAGGTTGGTTCAGCCAGACCTCCTGCGTAGTAGCTATGCCATCGGCCAGAACTGTTACCGGCGCCCGATACTGTCGTGGCACCCCGTCGGGTAGCCGTTCGATGACCAGCCTTTCCGCCCGTACCTGCACCGTTGGCCGGTGCCTCAAAGCGCGTGTCTGACCAGGCCCCAGGGTGATCTCTTCACGCCAGGCCAACGGGCACACCCAGACCAGACTGACCACCAGGAGAGTCAGAGACCAGTGAGTGATCTGCGTCCCCAGAGCCCCAATGTGGTTGCGGCTGGCGTGCAGAGCGACCACTTCATCGCCCTCCCTCCAAAGCAAACGATACCGATGACGGCGGAGGATATTGGTAAGGGCATTCACGGCTTGTTGCCGAGAGGGGATAGAAACCTGTGCGTTATGTTCAAGAACGCTGAAGAAGGCTTCCGGTTGCACCACTTGGGGGGAAACCAGGGCCCGCCTAAGGGCGGGGAGACGGTTAGCGGTACAAACTGCAGCGTTTAGCAGGAGGCCGATAAGTAGGAATTTCAGCAGGACAGCATCGTGGAGGGTGAAGAGACCCAAGGCGGCGTAAAAACGACTTAGGGGGCCGTAGCGGGCCTGCACGGCGGCCCACCAACCGGCGCTGGCCGCAGCATCGGCGGCCAGCTCTGGCGGTTGCTGCGGAAAGAAGGTGCCAAGAAGGGAAAAAACAGCGACGGCAATAAACAGAATCACCGCCAGCCTCATATCGCCAAAAAACCGCCAGAGTTTCCTGCTAAAATGCCCGATCCTCCCCATCCAGCGGCGCATGATATTCCCCCATGGATAATCCTCCACGGCTTTGGTGCATGAAACTATGCAAAAGTGGCGTGGATCGGGTAATCTTGTGGTATGTCAAAGACAACAAGGTCTACTCGTCCACGCCGGAAATCAGTATATCATGTTCGGAACTGGTCGGAAT
>JBFMCB010000050.1:0-17306 GCA_040754915.1 Chloroflexota bacterium
AGGCTCCTCGCACGAGATGGCGGTGTACCACATCTGGCCATCAGCCAGGAAGGAGGGGCTATCGTTCATCCTCTCCCGGAGGATCTCGTTGCCCAGGGTTTCGGCTTCGACCAGGGACAGATCGTAGCTGTGGTTCAGGTGGTGGACCAGGCCTTGCAGGTAGGACTTCTCCTGCAAGCGTTTGATGGCGGGCTGAGTAAACACTACCTCGACCCCCTTCTGCGGCATTTACCGCGATTCTACCGGAGAATCGAGTAGTGGTCAATAGACCTAATAGGTATTTAGTGCATTCGCTATAGTCAACGAGGGCGTTGTCACGCCGGGCCTATTGCCTGGCCTTTTCTTTTCTTGCCCCCTCGGTCATGCGCTCCGCATGTGCGGCCGCCAAGGGCCAGGGCTTTGGCTCGGAAACGCGAAGAGGACGGTGCCGCTAGTCGGAAGAAAGATGGGTTAAATGGCGCGCATCGCGCATCATTCGGCGACGGTCATGACCTCGCTCCTACCCCGTCCCCAGGTCTCCGGGTTGTACATGGGATAGACGTAAGTGGGGAGCACCCGGAAGGTCCCCGGCGTGGTGGCCCGGGCCAGGTAGGTGTAGGTGTGCTGGCCCGGCCACATCCAGTAGGCGAAGAAAGCGGCCTTGTCGTCCCGAAGCTCAGGGTGACTCCAGTAGCTCAGCACCTTTCCCTCCCGGACCGAGGTGGTTCGGAGGCTCTGGTTGACCGCCTCCAGGCTGGCAGGCAAAGGGTCCTCGATGACCACGTACCACAGCTCGCCGGGCACGTCGATGGTGAGCCGCACCTGGATCAGGTCGCCTGTCTTCACTTGGGTTAGGGTTTTTCCAGTCTTGGGGTCCAGGTAATCCCGGCGCACGGCAGGGCCATCGGAGGAGCGGCCGGCCTCGATGCGGTCTCTCTCCTGGTAGTACTCCAGGTAAGCCGAGTAGTACAGGAGCCCCGGCCCCTGCTTGGTGATTTTCACCTCGTTGCCGCCGGGCCGCGGGTCGTTTACCACAAGCCGGTCTCGCTCGGCGATGTCCTGGCGGGTCACGCCCCGTTCCTTTACCTGCCGGCCGTTCACCGCGACCTGGTAGGTAAAGTTGCCCTGCAACTCCTTCGTGGCCCCGAGGTATTCGGTGAGTGCGATCAGGGTGGCGGCGGTCTCCTGGGTGGTGCGCCAGTACCCTCCGCGGCGGCTCTCCATGAGCCAGCGGATCACCTTGGGGACGATGGGACTCCTGGGGTCCACCCGCATCAGGGCCTGGAGGATCACCGCCGTGGTCCGGCCGCTGGAGGCCATGTATTTGCGTTCCTCTTGGACCTCCTGCCAGTGGGCGCCGGTGGCGGTGACGATGGCCTTGCTCAGGAGATCGTCGGTCAAGGCCCTGGCCTCGGCGGGGCTCCTGGTGGCCTGGAGGGCCATGGCCAGGTAGGCCCTGCTCTCCAAGGTCAGCGAGGCCTGACGGTCGAGTATCGAACGAGACAAGGAAATGTCGCCCTCGCCGTACTCGGTGAGGACATAGACCAGATACGCTTTCAGGTTCAGGTCGTCGGTCTTGACCAGGGGCTCCCTCAGAGCCTTGGCGCCTCGTTCCAGGACCCTCTGGTCCACCGGAAAGCCGGCCTTCTTCGCCTCACTCAGGCCGTACACCACGTAGGCGGTGATGCGCGGGTCCGGGGCATCGCCCTCCCACCATCCCCAGCCGCCGTCGTAGCGCTGCATGGCGTAGATGCGGGTGAGCCCGTCCTCCACCATTTTGGGCAGCTCCTCCTTGAGCCTGGTGTTCTCGACGCCCAGGGCCTTCATGGCTTGGCTCACCAGGACGTCGGGCAGAAAACGGCTCATGGTCTGCTCGATGCAGCCATAGGGATAGCCGGTGAGATAATCCAGGCTGTCCACCAGGCCGGCGGCCAGGGACGGCGCCGTGTCCACCGTGAGCTTTGGGAAGATGGCATCCCGGGGCAAATCCAGGGTCCGCAGGGCCAGCTCCGAAGTCTCTCCGGCCTCGGCTACCACTGCCTTTTCGCCGAAGGGCTGCACGGGCAGGCTGATCTCCACCGCATCGGCGGCTCCGCCTGAGGCCAGGGCCGTGGCCCGGAAGCGTAAGGTTGCCTTTTCGACTTTGTCTGCCTTCACCGCCCAGGTGAACTTCCGTGTCTCACCATTAGGTATCGCTATTTTGCTGTCTGCCTGAGGCTTGTCCTCCAGAGTGACGCCCTGGGCCTGCAGCCCCACCTCTACCTCTACCTCATGACCGGTGTAATTGTGCACCAGGGCCCCCACCACGGCCCGGTCGCCGATCATCAGGAAGCGGGGCAAGATCGGTCGCACGATGAGTTCCTTGTTGACGATGAGGTCCGCCCGGGCCGCGCCCACCTTGGTGTCGGCGGTGACCCCCTTGGCAAAGGCCCGCCAGGTGGTGAGATTGTCGGGCAGCGTCACCTCGACCCTGGCTACTCCCAGATCATCGGTCTCAATCACCGGGTTCCAGTAGGCAGTGTCGGGGAAGATCTTGCGCAAGCCCTGTTCGGCGCCCAGGTCACCGCCGCCCCAGTCCTCCCGGAGATTATGCCGGTTCAGCAGGATGGCCAGCGAGTAGGCCGACTGCACCGCCAGATTGCGGCGGCCCCAGAAGGCGTCCACGATGTCTTTGGTGGTGTCGCCAGCCAGGGCATAGATGGCGGCGTCCACCACCCCCAGACTGAATTCGGCCCGGCTCGGCTTGCCAGCGGAGTCCACCGCCTTCACTGTGTAGGTGGCCTTCTCGCCGGGCCGGTGCTCGGCCTTATCGGGGGAGATGATCACCTGGAGGGCATTCGATTCATCTTCCACCCGCAGCTCGGCGTAGCCCACCTTGAAGCTGGGCCGCTCGCCGTGGGGGATGAGCACGACCGAGACGAAGACGTTGGGGAAGTAGGATTTCTCCACCGGGAGTTCCAGGATGGCGGAGTTGGAGTCCAGCTCCACCAGGCGGTGGCTGATGATCCGGCCTCTCTCCACGGTCACCAGGGCCCGGGCATTCTGGTAGGGAGAGGCCACCAGCACCCGGGCGATCTCGCCCGGCCGGTAGCGCTTCTTGTCCGTCCTAAGCTCGATGCGGTCGTGGTTCTCCCAGCGCCAACGCACCAATGCGGTGTCCGAGACCCACAGCCAGGCGGAGCCCAGGACCCGGTTGCCCCGGGCATCGACCCCAGTCAACTCCAGTTGGTAGGAGCCGCCCGTGGGCGGAACGAACTCCAGGTGGGCTGTTCCATCCAGCCCGGTGACCAAACTGCCGGCAGCCACGGTGGTGGTCACCGGCTCGGGCCTCCAGAGGTAGCCCTTGGGGCCGTATTCCCGGGTGTTCTTCCACTCGATGCGGGAGATGGTGTAGCGGAGCGACTCCGGCCCGGCCAGCCGGGATTTGGTGTCTAGCGTCTGGATCGAGAAAGCTGCCTTCTGGCCCCGGGTGGCCACGTACTTGTCCGGCTTGGCGCCGATGTAGAAGAGGCCCCGGTGTACGATAACGCTCTTGAAGCCGCTCACCGGTTGGTTGGTGGGGTCCATGACCGAGGCCTCCAGGGTGAAGACCTGGCTGCGCTGCTCCGCGCCCACGTTGGCTGGTATGGTCAACGCCAGGAGGCCATTGGCGTCGGTGGTAGCCTCCCTGGCGAAGATCTCCTTACCATATCCCCAGTATCGTTGGCTTACCTCCCCGAAATCGAAATCCTCATTGGCTGCCCAGTAAAACCAGTAGTCGTTGGCGTACAGGGCATAGCGGACCTTGGTGTTCGCCACCGGCGCGCCGAAATAATATCGCGCCTGGACGGTGGCGCTGATGACGTCTCCGTTGACGTAGTCCGGACGGTCGGTCCGCACCGAGACCTCGAACTCCGGCTTTCGGTATTCCTCCACTCGGATGGCCGACTGGTACTGCCACCGGGCCTCGGCCCCCGGCTCCTTGCCCACCTCGGCGCGGACCTGGTATTCTCCCAGCTTGACCTCGCGGTTCAGGAGGAATGAATCGCTGATGGAGCCGAAGGGGGTGGTCTTCAGGGTTTTCTTGTAGATCACCTGGTTATCCCAGTTGCTCACCGAGACGTAGACCGCGGTGCCCGCAGGCGGTTGGGAGTATTCTCCGTCCCTGTCCTGGCGGACAATGCCCTTAAAATAGACGGTCTGACCCGGACGGTAGAGGGGCCGGTCGGTGTAGATGAAGACCCGGTGCTCCTTCGTCTCCACCTGCCACTGCCAGGGGATGCCGGTGAACCGCCAGGGCTCCACCCCGGCCTGCCAATCGGCTGCCACTGCCGCCACGTCGCCGGGCCGGGTGCCCAGGGCATGGATGGGGCCCGTCGTCTTAGGTAGCGCCGATAGGAAAACCCCCTTTTCGTCGGTGAGGCCCGAGGCCAGCTTCTGGCCCTTTTGGTCGTAGATGGTCACCTCCATCCCCGGGATCACCTGGCCCTGGGCCATATCCGTAGCCCATACCAGGGCCTGGGTATCGGTGCGTTTCATGGTCAGGGCAGACCTGCTCACCACCAAGACCTGGGCGTCTTTGGTGCCCTCAGGGGAGGAGACGGCGAGGAAATACAGGCCAGGGGCCAGGTCACCGAGTTCCACCGGCACGCTGGTCACCATGTCCGGTTGGGTCTCCACCGGCTCCTGCCACGAGCGTACCTGGGGCAGGTCGGGCTTGTAGCTGCGACGGTCATTCCAGGAAAAGCCCTGGATCTTGAGGTAGTTGGCGGTGTCCAATCGATAGAGCTTCAGGTCCAGGGCGCTAACGTTCACCGTCTCCACCGGGAAGCTTTGGGGCTCGTAGGCCGAGAGGAGGCCATAGTACCCCATAGCGGTGATGCCCAGCCAGGGCGGGCGCCTGGTGGTGGTGAAGCCAAACGAGAAAGCATCCCTCATCTCTGTGCCGAATAGGCGGTCCCTGGCTCCGGGCATAAGCTTTATCTGGTAGCTGGTGGAGGGTTGCCAGGCCCCATAAAGGAAAAGCCGGTTTTCCACCCACCCGAAACGCAGGCCGGGCGGGGCAGGGCTCACCGTGATGCGGTCGGTCACCGATTTTTCGTCCATGGGGCGATTGAAGGTCATGGTGACATTGGATTCTGGTCCTGTACCTTTGATGAAAGCGTAACGGGCATTGGCCGCCGGGGTGGTGGCCACCACCGCCGGCGGGCCGGCCACGGTGAAGGTTGTTTGAAGGGCCTTTTCCTTGGCCCGCAAAAGCCAGGAGCGGGCCCCCGTCCCCACCGTCACCGTGACTACGGTATTCGGTGCCCAGGCCTCGTGGGCCTGGGGACTGAAGATGAGGGTATCGTCTATCCAGTTGAAGGTGCCCGGCAAGGCGGGCTCTATCTTTATGGCCCGTTCGGTGAGGGCATGGTTCATGGGAACGGAGAAGGTAATGCTGATAGCGGAGGAGGGAGATATCTCTTTAGCGCCTTTAGCAGGGTAGACATCGACCGCCAAAGGCGCTCGAAAAGGCCTGAGTCTCGTTTTGAGGGTCTCGGGCGCTCCGGCCAGGGGCGAGCGATAGACCAGCCGATCGAGGGAAGGGATGCTGATAAGGGCCAGATAGAGGATCAAGAGTAAGGCCACTATGCCTGCCACAACCCTTAGTCCCCTTCGGTCCAACCGAGGCATGCTGGCACCTCCCAAAGACGGCCTGCTGATTCCCGGGACGCGCCCATTATATCACATATCTCGGGACCAGGGGAGCGGCAGGCCCAACGCGCAGATTCATCCTGGCAGTTGGAGAGACCGTGGCGTTGGCTTGGCGCTTGCCAGAGGCACTGTCTGGGTGATATAATTGCTCTTGAAACCACGAATCGCGCCGCGAGGCCGGGGGACGACGGAGTCCCAGCGAAAGGAGGTGAGAACCAATGGACAACAAGAAATTGATCGATGACCTGAACGAGGACCTGGCGGGAGAGCTGCAGGCCATCATCCAGTACCTGCAACATTCCTACACGATCATGGGCCTGAAGCGGCTGCCCATCTCTGATTTGCTGGAGGAAGTGGCTAAAGACGAGATGAAGCATGCCGACATCCTGGCCGAGCGCATCGTGGCCATGGGAGGCGTGCCCACGGTGAAGCCTCGGCCCATCAAGCAGGCCGCCACGATCAAGGAGATGCTGGAGCTGGACCTGGCCGCCGAGAAGGGTGCTCTGGACGACTATGCCAAGAGGATCAAACAGGCCGAGGAGGCCGGCGAGGTAGGCACCTCCCTCATCATCGAGAACATCCTGGTGGACGAGCAGGGGCACTGGGACAGCTTTACCAAGCTGCTGCGTGAGCAGCAATAGTTTCGAGCGCAAGATAACCGTGAGGCCGGTCCGTGGACCGGCCTTGTTCTACCTGGAAGAAGGGCTATTTGGCACCAACTGGCCGGTGTCATAATTCACGAACAACAGCCCAGGAGAAGAGAGTGACCGATCTGAGCGCCAACGCCACGCCACAGCTTGTGGAGCTGATCCGCGAAGGGCGGGTTCGTGTGGACTATCTAAAGGTGGGAAGCTGGATGGCTCCCCAGACTGTGGCGTCCTTTGACTCTGGCTTGCCAATGGTCCTGCACGGCGCCGAGGTGCTGAGCAGGGAGGAAACCTTTCCTCAAGAGGTATTGGCTGGGGTTAAGGCCTGGGTGGCGCGGACCGGGACCCCCTGGCTTTCCGAGCACCTCGGCTTCAGTTGCGAGGAGGTAGAGATCGCCAGGGAAATGATGCCAGCCCTGGGCACCCGGCTCTTGTCTTTGGACGAGGCCCGCGAGAATATCTGCCGCAACGCCAAACAGCTCCAGGCCGCCATCCCGGTGCCTTTGCTTCTGGAAAACCTGCCCCGATGCCTCAACCACGCCCACGACCACGTGTGCGAGCCCGACTTCATCGCCCATGTTCTACAGGAGACAGGGTGTGGGCTACTATTGGACGTCGCCCACGCTCGAGTAAGCGCCTCCGTTTTGGGGTACGACGTCTACGACTACCTAGCCCGTCTGCCCCTGGAGAAGACGGTGGAGATCCACGTCTCGGGGCCAAGGGAGGAAGGTGGGATCCTGACGGACCGACACGAGGCCATGACCCAGCCGGACTACCAGGTGTTGGCCCATGTCCTGGGGCATTCCAGTCCCAAGATGGTATCACTGGAGTATTGGAAGGACAAGGAGGCCCTGGCTACGCAACTTGTGTTACTGAGGCGGATGTTAGATGGGCATTGAGTCAGGTTGAGAGCCTGGTAGGATGCTGGACATGGTTTCCAGAGCGTGAGCGGTTGTACCCGGATACGTTACCGAGGGGATGGCAAGGCGCATGAGTGATCCGTACGACATCACCCGTATCTTGCAGAAGCTTCGGCAGGAGGTGGCCCTGGCCCGGCAGATCGGCCCGGAGGAGGCGGCCAGGCGGACGGCCGAGGAGGTCTTTGCCCAGGTCGATCGGGAGGAAATCGCCCGGAAAGCCGAGTATCTTAAAGAGCGAGAACGCATCTACACCGACGACGCCCTGGCTGCCTACCAGATGCTTCAAGCCTGCTACTGGGAACGTCTGGAACACCGCAATCCGGTGATCTACATCATCGACCGGGCCGCGAGCCGCTACATTCGCATGAAGTTCATCCCCACCGCTCAGGAGAGCGAAGAGCGGGTGGTGCTGAAGCTGAAGAATGCCAACTGCCCCATGGTGGCTTTCTGCGACGAGGATCTGACCCTTTGCGAACAGGTCTGCCGGGCCAATTTCCGCTATGACATCTTCACCGAGCCCACCCTGGTCCTGCTGGTCAAGAGCGTGGGGCCAAAAATAAGGTGGGAGCTTCACAAGTTCCGAACCGCTCCCCGGGATAACTGCCTCTATGCCCTGGTCTGCCAAGAGGAACCCCAGCCCGCTGGCTAGTCCGGACAAACGATGTGGATAGGTCTACGGCCTGGGACAAAGCAGCTCAGTGGTCATCGCCCTAGAATAAAAGAAGGCCGTCGGCCAGGGCACTCGCCCTATGGGGCGGTCACTGCCGGGGCGCTGGGCAGTGACAAGCTCTTTAGCCCCAGGTAGGTCAGCGTCCAGAAGCCAGAGCGGAAGACCACCATGAGCCCCCCGACGAAAGCCAGGACGAGGACGGCGATCAGACCCAGAGGCACGGCTACCAGGAGGGTGGGGCCCAGGGCGTTCGTTGCCAGATAGGTTACCAGGGCAGGCCCCGCCACCAGGAGGATCAGCAACAAGACGAGCAGCAACATCACCAGCCCCCAGCCGATGCCCACGACGAGCATCAGTAGCCAGGCGAGCCCCACTCTGGCCAGGTTGCGCCGGATGTAGCCAAAGCCTCCTTTGATGGAATCGAAAACGCCGCGCCGTTCGATCACACAAAAGCGATCGATGAACTCCCAGGCCACGCTGAGGACTAGCGCCCCCAGGATGATCACCCCCAGGACCACGAGAAGGAGTCCCACCGCCAGGCCGACGCCGATGACCTTGGCAGCCGTATTGTCAACGAACAGCAGTAGCAGCGGAGAAAGCCCCAGGAGAATCAGAAAGAGCGCCACCGCAAAGGCCGGGATGCCGATCACCAGGCGGATCAGGAACAAGGTGATCGTGCGCGCCAGGCCGATCTTAAAGCCCCCCCTAATGCTGGTTTTCTCGTCCTCCTCAATCTCATTGACCATGCCGATCAGGGCCGCGTGGCAGACCAGGTTGAGCACCACCACTAACAGCCCCAGCAGCAGCCCCAGGGCGATTATGGCGATGATCACCCCGGCGGCGATCTCCGGCGAAGGGAGAGCACCTGGCATGCTGGGGCCGTCACCGAAGCTGTATTGAAAGCTCTGGCCGAAGTTCCCGCCGCTGTCCAATAGGGCCAGGACGAAACCGAACAGCCAAAGGGCCTTATACCTCAGGGTGATGTGAAAGGCTCGCCTCAGGATCTTTCCGTAGTCCAAATTTGTCCTCCCAACCGTTCGTCCCGCGCATTCTGTACTACGAAGCAGCGTACGAAACGTTGCATCTCTACGAATGCCTTCTCAAAACAAATACTACGCCGCTTTGGACGTTTTGATATTTCACCAGATAGTATGGCTCATCCATGCTGTACCAGGCATACTGTACGCCGGCCCCGAAGTCCATCTGCAGTTTATGAGTAGAAAAAATCCCTGCCGGGGTCTCCACCTTTTCCCTGGCCAACACCTTTAGCTTGAGCTTCACCGAAGAGGCGGTGGCCGGGACCACATTGGTGTAGGCCGCGCTGAAGCCCTCGCTCAAGGGCAGGGCGCGGATCATCGTCAGACTCTCGTCGTTGTCGTAGGCGTCTGCGGGGACGCCGATAGTGACGCTCTTGTCGCCATCTTTGGTCCTGGCCTTGACGATAAGCTTGTCTCCCTTGTATTCTGCCTCCAGGCTGAAGTCAGCGGGCGTGCCTCTTCGCTGCCAGGTGCTTTTGATCGGCTTCAAATCGGAGGCCTGGACAGTGACCAGTTTTTCATCGTGCAAGGACCCGATCCTGGTCTTCTCGCCCAGGAGGTAGGTCTCGCCATCCTTGATGATGGTCCAGGTGGTCTGGCCGATCTCCTTGCCATCTTTGTCGTAGAGGACATATTCGGCCTGTTCTAAGTACGGCCATGGAACGCTAAAAGACAATGGCCGGGCCGGCTCAGCTCCACAGGCGGCAAGCGCCATTCCCAGTGTGAGGGACAATGTTGCAAGAGCTTTCCACTTCATACTAGTTCGCCTTTCACGCTACTCCGGCGATAGGCAAAGAGCAAGAGCAAATAGCCTATGGCCACGTCCACGGGCACTAACAGGACCAGGAAAGGCTGGATCGTGGCGACGAGCTGCGGCAGGAACTGGAGTGTAATTATCATCCCGTCCACGAACTCGTGGTAAAGCATGGCTACCACGAAATAGATGAGCAGCTCCACCTTCCTGCCCTTCCCGTAGAAGCCGTACAGTCCGATGCCGATCAGCGACCCCATGACGCCGTGCAGTTGGATGGCCCAGAAGCGCTCGAACACGTATCCCCAGCCCACCAGGTAAGGCATAAACGTATTCATGCCGAAGAGCGGTGACCAGCCAGGGTTGATGAACAAAAGGGCCAGGGTGATAGCTTCACCGACGCCGTAGGTTAGCCCGGCCCAGTAGCCCAGGGCCGTGGCCTCTCGGTGGCTCCGCAGAAGCTCGTGCAGCAGTGGGCCGCTCAAGGCGACAAACAACGCCAGGGCCAGGAGCTTGCCCAGCTCCTCCCAGAAGCTGTTGTCCATCTGGGCGGCGAGCCAGGCCAGGTAATTGGCGGGATAGGCCCGGATCAAGGCCGCCTCCCAATGCTTACGCGGCAGAAGAATTGCAAATAGAGCTGCGGCCGCTGCGTATATGCCCAGCCAGGTGGTCATAGGCATAGTCCTCAGGGCAGTCTTCCACCTTAGTAGGAGATATACCGCCACCGGTACCAGCACTAGATAAATTGCCAAGAGTGCCATCAAAGCGTCCGTCCGCATCCTAACCTTTTCTCCCCTGTTCCCTATTCTCTGACCATCATCCTTACTTCCATTTGGTCAAAATCGTCTCTCTTTGGAACAGCTTCGCTCCCAGGTAAACCACGACCACATCCAGGAGGGCCACAGCCAGGGCGCCCAGGGCGAACATCTGGAAGTTCAGGAGTATCTTTCCCGCCGTAGCCGCGATGCTGACGGCTACGAAAGGCAACACCAAGAGGCCGCCGATCTGCTCCGCGAGCCGCACGTCGTTCACCCGGGAGGAGACGATCACCGCCAGGCTCACCGCAAGCACAGTGAACAGCGGTGCCAGGACGATGAGCGCCAAAAGCCACATGGGGCTCACGATCACTCCATATACCAAATCGGTGGCCACGAAACGGGCCAGGACAGCGTAGGCGGCGAAGGCTAACCAGGTAATGGCCACCGCCGGGATCGCCGCCGCCAGCACCTTGCCCAGCAAGAGCTCCCAGACCCTGATGGGAGTGGCCAGGAGTGGCTCCAGGCTGCGTTGCTGCTTCTCCCCGATGATGCTGTAGGAGGCGATGAAGATGGGCACGATGAGCGGGATCATGAGAAAATAGAACATGAACTGGTTGACCAGCAGGATCTGAGCCGCGCTTTTGGGGTCCATGCCGGCGAAGGCCGGCAGAGAGGTGATGCTCTCCATGCCCCGGAGAGAGCCCTTCTCTTTATTGGTCATGTATAGCATCGCCAACGGCATGACCACGAAGAGTGCGGGCATTAACCCGGCGGTGTACAGGATCATCTTGTTCTTGAGCACCTCGGCCCACTCTTTGTCGATGATCACGCGTACCCGGCTCATGCTACTTGGCCTCCGCTGATCAGGCTGAAGTATACCTCTTCCAGGGAATGCCTCAGTTCGTTGACAAATTGCACCTGGCCACCCGCTTGCACCAAGTTGCGGATGAGAATTGGGTTCTGCTCCTCCGGATTATCCAGGCCGATGACCAATTGGTTGTCTATCCTCTCGATGCTTTTGATGAACGGCAGACTTCGCACTGCGGCGACCAATGTCTCGGTCAAGGCTTTAAGATGGACAACTACTTTGCGGCCGTAGAGCCGCTGGCGCAGGTTGGCTGGCGTGTCCACCTGGATGAGATGCTGCTTCATAACGCCGATGCGGTCGCACAGGCGGTCGGCCTCGTCCAAGTTGTGGGTGCAAAGAACGATGGTGCGCCCTTCAGTTTTAAGCTCTGCTATGAAATGACGAACCACCCTGGCCGCCTCCGGGTCTAGGGCTGCAGTGGGCTCGTCCAGGAAGAGCACCCTGGGCTCGTGGATGAGGGCCCTGGCTATGGCCATCTTCTGCTTCATGCCCTTGGAGAACTCGCCTACAGTTTCGTTGCGGCGCTCCCATAGGCCTAACATTTCCAGATAGCTGCGGACCTGTTTTTCGCGCAGTTGGTCAGACAGCCCGTACAGGCGAGCATAGATGTCCAGGTTCTTCCACGCGGACAGCTTCTCGTATAACCCCGGCGACTCAGTGAGAATGCCGATGATCTGCCTGATGGCCTGGTTCTCCACGCCGACCTCGTGGCCGTTGACGCTGGCTCGGCCGCGAGTGGGCGCGACGAGGCAGGAGAGCATCCGCACCGTGGTGGTCTTTCCTGCCCCATTAGGCCCCAGGAAGCCGAAAACCTCCCCCTCCTCCACTTGAAAGGACAGGTCTTCCACTCCCAACGTGGGGCCGTAGTATTTCGTCAAACCTTCGGTTTGAATGATGGCCATCTTTGCTGACCCTTCTTCTCCACCTGTGCCTGCTTCAAGGCATCATGGCGTTTGCCTGAGAAGGTATTGATCCCCGGTGAACCCCTCAGCCCTTTCCTTCGGCTTTTTCCGCCTGCGCCAGGCCGGTGATGTGCGACAGGGAGGTCAGACCGGTGACCGCGCCCAGGCCCATGGTCTCGACGGCCGTAGAGGGCACAACTACCAGGGCACCCTTCTCTTTCAGGCCCTCATACAGGATGTTCATGGCCCGCAACTGCAGCGCCGTGGGGTTGTTCTCGTAGGCTTTGGCCGCCTGGGCGAACTTGAGCGCCACCTCGGTCTCCGCCGTGCCCAGGATGATTCGGGCCTGTCGCTCCCGCTCCGCCTGAGCCTGACGCGACATGGCGTCCTCCAGCGCCTCCGGGATGACGATGTCGCGGATCTCCACCGACTGCACGGTGATGCCCCAGGGTGTGGTGCGCTGGTCGATTATCTGCTGTAGCTCGGCGTCGATCTTCTGCCGGCCGACCAGGATGTCGGCCAGGATCATCGAACCGATGATGTCGCGCAGGGCGGTCTGCGCGGCCCAGGTGATGGCCTCCCGGTAGTTTTCCACCTCCAGGGCGGCCTTCTGAGCATCCCAGACCAGCCAGAATAGGACAGCGTCCACGTTGATGGGCACGGTGTCCTTGGTTAGGGTCTTCTCGGCGCTGAAGGAAGTGACCATGACCCGGTGGTCGATCCACGCTGGGATCGAGTCCACGATAGGGATCATCCAGAACATCCCGGGCCCGGCCAGCCGGTGAAACCTGCCGAAGCGCAGAACTATGGCCTTCTCCCACTGCTGGGCGATCTTGAGAGCGAAGAGGATGTAGACCGCGGGCAAGAAGGAGCCCAGGAACCACCAGGGCACTGCGTCACGGCGCCATTGGTCGGTGGCCCAACTGGCGGCAAGGCCGGCGGCCAAGACCACGAGGAAAAGCGTCCCCGACACAGGATTGGCCTGCTTCGCCTCGACCCCGGCCTTGGGTTTCAATAGTTCTTTCAGGGTAGCCATACCCAATCCCTCCCTTTCCGATATTCTCAAGTCAAGAGTTCTTTCCACGCGGGCATGTGCAAGACTCCCTCCCTACTGCTTTTGCTGCGATTCTTTCAATTCCTCCTCTATAGCCGCCATCATTTCCTGGGCGGAGAAGCCGAGGCCCAAAGCCTCGCTGATAGCACTCCGAACGATGGCCCCTAGCCTCTGTCGGCGCAGTTCGGCCAGGTCTGCGTGTTTCTCCCTGCCGCTGACAAAAGTGCCCCTGCCCTGTTGGGTGGAGATTATCCCTTCTCTGTCCAGTTCCATATAGGCCCGGGCCACGGTGTTGGGGTCAATGGTCAGGTTGACAGCCAATTGGCGGATGGTGGGTAGCTGGGCGCCGGGTTCGAGTTGGCCGGAAGCCACCATGTACTTTATCTGATTGACGATTTGAACGTAGATCGGCACGCCACTGCGCGGATCCAGGCGCAGGTTCATGGCAGCATCCCTGCTGTTATAATTGTACTAGTATACCCATACAAGTATAACACGATCTCGTCGTTTGTCAAGGAGGCCTGGCTTGAGCGCCGCCACAATATCCAGGCGCCAGGCTCTCGAGGAGCTGCTCTTCGGCGGGGACTGGACCTGGCGAACCACCTTGCGCATTGGATTTGGAGAACCCTAGCTACAAGGGTTAGGGGAGAAAGGGAGCAGGGGAACAAGGGTGCGGGGAGATGGGGTGAAAAACAGCATTCTTTACTGGTAAATGGGAGAGGCCATAGCCTTGTACCTGGGTCAGGCTCAATTCCGGGCCAGGCGCAGGATCTTCTCCACGGCGCTGTCGATCTCTTGGGTAGTGTCGATCACCAAATGGTTGCGCCCAATGCGCTCCTGAACGGCCCTCATCTTTTGATGGACCGTCCACCCGGCCTCGGAGCGGTCCTGGGGATCCGTGCCGGCCTTGCGGTTGGCGATTCTCTGGCGAATCGCTTCCTCTGAGGCCACGGTACGTATGATGACGAGTTTTGCGCCCACTTGGTCGGCGATGTGGTAGAGTATCTCCCGGTTTCTCTCGATCAGATTGGTGGCGTCGAAGACCACACGGTAGCCACGCATCAGGAGGTCTCGTATCAGGGCATGGCATATGGCGTAGACGCACTCGTTTTCTTTTGGGGTGTAGGTTGGGGATGGGGAGATCACTTTGCGGATCAGGTCGGTTTCCACGATGACGCAGGAGATGCGAGCGGCCAGTCTGCGCGATAGGAATGACTTGCCCGTGCCAGGCAAGCCGCTGATCAAGAAGAGCACCGGTTTTGAGGTGGCCTCGGCGCAGATCTTAAGTTCGGCCTCAACGCGGGATATGGCCTGGGCTAAGAACTCGGGATCGATCCTGGCCAAAACTACGTCACCTTCGTGGTCTCATACCGTAGTCAGCCTGATAGCTAGCGATTGCGCATCATTTTTCACGTGATCGGCGGCTATTATACCAAATTCTCTCCGATTAGCAAGGTCTGCCCTGGCGCCTATAGCAGGGCGCTTTGCTTGCGTGCCCTTGGCAATTATTGTAGAATACGAGGCGCTCGGCCCTGAGGTCGGAAGCTGATAAGGACCGGATGTTGTCGGCGGTAAAGGTTTTCCTGGGAGCCCTGGGAGACGTCTACTACGAGCTGTTTTTGCTGGTGGGTGTGAATCTCCTGTGGCTGGTGGGGATGATCACGATCATCCCCTCAGTGCCGGCCATGGCCGCCGTGTTCTATCTCACCAACCAGATGGTCAAGGGCGAGAGCATTGGCTTCGGAACCTTCTTTCGGGGGTTCCGGGACTACTTCGCCCAAAGTTGGCTGCTCTTCGCGGTCAGCCAACTGATCTCCCTGGTGATCCTGGCCAATGTCGTTTTCTACATCAACATGGACAGCGAACTCCTTCGGCTGATCGGCATACTTTGGGCCTATGTCATGGTTTTTTGGCTCTGCGTGCAGATGTATACCTTTCCTTTGCTCATAGAGCAAGGAAGTAGAGGGGTCTTTAGAGTGCTGCGCAATGCAGTGCTTTTGACGTTGGATAACCTGATATTTACGCTTACTCTGTTGGTAATCCTTGTGCTCTTCGTCGCTCTCAGCTCAGCGCTGGTGATAGTCATCCCTCTGCTTCTAGCCTGCATCGTGGCGACGGTTCAGAATAAGGCGGCCTTGCTCTTGCTCGAGAAGTACCGGTAGCGCAGGTATAAACTTGTCACTCACCCATCTCGGCACGCGCTACAACCTGGT
The DNA here is from genome assembly GCA_040754915.1 of Chloroflexota bacterium. Lineage (GTDB taxonomy): Bacteria > Chloroflexota > DTOL01 > DTOL01 > JACQYG01 > JACQYG01. The sequence goes on from JBFMCB010000050.1 coordinate 15,476, forward strand.
TGCCCTCCTGGGGGAGGGTGGAATGGCCCAGGTCTACCGGGCCCACGATAACCTCCTGGATCGACCGGTGGCCATCAAGATCCTGCGGGATCAATACGCCAAGGACCCGGCCTTTCTGGCACGGTTCAGGCATGAGGCAAAGGCCGAGGCGGGGCTGTCGCACCCCAACATCGTAAACGTATACGACGTGGGCCAGGAAAACGGCCAGCAGTTTATCGTAATGGAATATGTGGAAGGGGAGAACCTGAAGGAGCTCATCCGGCGCCAAGCCCCTCTGGCCCTGGGCTTTTCTCTCGAAATTGCTGCTCAAATCTGCGATGCAGTTCAGTCTGCTCACGACAAGGGGATCATCCACCGGGACGTTAAGCCGCAGAACGTCATCATCGCCCCTGGGGGCAAGGCCAAAGTCGCGGACTTCGGGTTGGCCAAGGGACTGGCCTGGTCCTCCGTCTCGGAGGCGGGGGTGGTATTAGGGACCGCTCACTATCTTTCGCCGGAACAGGCCCAGGGGCAGGCCGCGACGGAGGCCTCCGACGTCTACGCCATCGGCGTGCTCCTCTACGAGATGCTCACCGGCCGGTTGCCTTTTCAGGGAGACACGGCAGTGGCGGTGGCCTTGCAACACGTTCAAGACGAGCCCGTGCCACCGCGGCGTTTGAACGCTCGGATCCCTCAACAGGTCCAAGACATAATCCTCCGGGCCATGGCCAAGGACCCCACGGGGCGCTTCGCCAGTGCCCGGGAGATGGCTGATGCCCTTCGCGCCTACGTCCGGTTCGGCGAGGAGACCACCTCAGCCTTTCAGCCGGTTCAGCCGGCCAAACCGAAGAACCAAATAACACCGCGAGTCATCCCGCGCGAGCCGGACCTGCTGGCAGAGGAGCCGATGACCGCCGGGGTGGACTGGCTTTTGTTGTTCCTGATCCTGACCACCATTGTCTGCGTCCTGGGGTTGGTACCGCTGGGTATCCAGGTATACGGCGCCTTAGTAAAACCGACGCCGACCCCTCTACCCAACGTCACCGTGCCTGACCTGGTGGGGCTTGACCTGGCCCAGGCTGAGGCGCGCCTGGGCGCCCTGGGACTGCAACTGCAATCAGTTGGAGAAAGATACGATGACAAGATCCCCGCGGGCCGCGTATTAGCCCAATTCATCGTCTCCGGCAGCACGGTGAAGACGGGCGAGGTCGTCCAGGTCCTGATCAGTAAGGGGCAGGAGCTAATAGCGGTGCCGTCGCTGGTGGACCGCAATGTGGACCATGCGACAGATATCCTGGAACGGCTGGGCCTGAAGGCTGACCGCAGGGATGAGCCAAACGAAAAGGTGCCGGAGGGCATAGTATTCGAGCAGTTCCCGCCGGCCAACACAACTGTTCCTAGAAATAGCTCCGTTCGACTTTCAGTCAGCAGCGGAAATCGGGTGGTGGTTCCCGATCTTTTCGGCAAGTCTGAGGCGGAGGCCCAGAGCGCTATACTCGCGCTGGGCCTGGCCACGGCTCCGGTCAATCGGCAGGGTGCCGGGGACGTTCCGGAAAACCAGCGTTGGGTTTTCGGCCAGGTGCCTATAGGCCATGTCATCAGCCAGACTCCTGGAGCTGGCACCTGGGTTAAGAGGGGCACGACCATCTACCTTGCCGTCAGGCGGGAATAACCTACCGGCGATCGAGAAGGGTGGATACTTATATGGGAAAACTGGGGGAGCTCCTGCGCCAGGCTCGTCAGGAAAGAGGCGTATCACTGGCTCAAGCTGAGGAAGCAACGCGGATTCGCCGAAAATTTCTGGTGGCATTGGAGGAGGAGGATTATGCTACGCTACCGGGGGGTGTCTACG
>JBFMCB010000051.1:0-12970 GCA_040754915.1 Chloroflexota bacterium
TGTACCTGGGCAGCGCCCTCAATGGGTTGGATGGACGCCTGGCCCGGCATCTGCGCCGGGACAAGAGGCTACGGTGGCACATAGATCATCTCTTGACCGCCGGGCAGGTGGTGGAGACCTGGTGTGTGGCCTCGAGAGAGCGGCAGGAATGTGCCTGGGCCCGGGCCGCCCTGAGTGCGCCGGGGGCCCAGATGGCGATAAAGGGATTCGGGGCCTCGGACTGCCGTTGCCCGGCTCACCTGGTGCACTTTCGCTGCCGGCCAACGCCTGACCTGATCTTTGATGGAACAGTGAAATTACGAAGGACGGTATATGGCTGACCTTACGGTGAAGATCTGCGGCCTGGAGTTCAAGAACCCGGTCCTGCCGGCGGCCGGCCCGCCGGTGCGGGACGGCAGGGCGGCGGTGGCCTGTGCCCAGGGCGGGGCCGGGGGCATCGTCACCAAGACCGTCTCGACCCGGGCCGCCCAGGTGCCCCGGCCGTGCATGGCTGAGGTGAGAGGCGGCTTCCTCAACACCGAGCTCTGGTCCGAGCTCCCGCCTGAGCGGTGGCTGGAGAGAGAGTACACCCTGGCCAAGGGCACCGGCCTGCCTTTGATCATCGGCCTGGGCTACACCGCCGAGGAGATAGAAGAGCTGGCGCGGAAGGTGGCTCCCTTCGCCGATGCCCTGGAGCTTTCCACACACTACCTGGGCGACGACCCCTCGCCCATGGTAGAGGCGGTGAAGGCGGCCAAGAGGGTGTCCCAGGTTCCGGTTTTTGTGAAGCTGAGCCCGGCGGCCCGAGACATCGTGGCGGCGGCGAAGGCGGCCAGGGATGCCGGGGCCGATGCCCTGGTGGCCATCAACTCCTTCGGCCCCTGCTTCGGCATCGACGTGGAGACCGGCCGGCCGCTCATGGGTAGCAGAGAGGGCTATGGCTGGCTTTCCGGTCCGGCCCTGAAACCCCTGGCCTTGCGCTGTGTCTTCGACATCGCCCGGAGCGTGGATCTGCCCATCTTCGGCGTGGGAGGGGTCTCGACCGGCCTGGACGCCATCGAGATGATCATGGCCGGCGCCTGGGCGGTGCAGGCCTGCACGGCGGCGATTCTGAAAGGGCCAAAGGTCTTCGGCCAGATCGCCGGCGAGATGGCCAGGTGGCTGGATGAACACGATTACAGCTCACCTGGCGAGATCCGAGGGCTGGCCATCCGTCGGTTCCAGGAGCGGCGCTGTACCACTGAGGCGGTGCCTCCGGAGTACGATGTGGAGAAATGCACTGGCTGCCGCCTGTGCGAGATCAGTTGTGTGTACGATGCCATCGTGGTGGTGGACCACAAGGCCCGGCTGAACGCTGAGCTCTGTTTTGGCTGTGGCCTGTGTGTCACCAGGTGCCGGCCGGGGGCGCTGCGCTACACGGGGTGAGCGGCGGTTAGAATAGCAGGGAGCAGGTAGCTGGTAGCCCCCTCACCTCACCTCTCCCCTGTGGGGAGAGGGATGGGGTGAGTGGCAGTTGGAATAGCAGGAAGCAGGTAGCTGGTAGCCCCCCCTCACCTCACCTCTCCCCTCTGGGGAGAGGGATGGGGTGAGGGGAGGGTAGCGGGGAGCGGGTAGCGCTGAACGTGCGGGGGAGCGCAGATGGATGAAGAGGAGGAGCTAATTGGCTGCGGTCTTGGCCTTGTCTATCTTGCCCTGGCCGGTATCACGGACCACCTCGATTACATCCTTGATGCTCTCGATCTTGGTGAGGACCCGGCCCAGTTGTTCGATGCCGGTGATCTGAAGGGTGGCGGTGATGGTGGCAGTGTGGTCTCCGTGGGCCACGGCGCTGGCGGCGGCCAGGCTGATCTTGTCCTCGGCCACCACCGTGGCCACGTCCCGTAGGAGCCCCTCCCGGTCCAGCGCCCGGACGATGATGGACACCGGGTAGAACTGTTGGGGCCCTCCGCCCCAGGACACCCTCACCAGGCGGCCGGGCTCGTCCACCTTGGCCACGTTGCGACAGTCCCGGCGGTGGACGGTGATGCCCTTTCCCCGAGTGACGTAGCCGATGATCTCGTCGCCGGGCAGCGGATTACAGCAGCGGCCCAGGTTAGTCAAGAGGTCCCCGACACCCATGACCTGCAAGCCGGCCGCCGCCGGCCCCCGAGGCGCTACCTGGGGCACGGTGATGGGCTGCTCTTCCATGACCAGCAGTCGCAGGGCCACCTGCTGGGCGCTGAGGTCGCCGTAGCCTATGGCCAGGTAGATCTCATTGCGGCCGGTGAACTTCTTGAAAAAGCTGACGAGCTCCTCGCTCTTTCTCCCAGCGTACCCCAGGCGTTTCAGCTCTTCGTGCCATTTGCCGAGCATCTTGTCGGGGCTTTCCCCCGGGCCAGGCGGGTTGTTCTCGAAAACCTGGATCACGTCCTCAAAAGCCTGTTCCAGGGCTAGCTGCCGGAGTTCCTTGTCCAGTTGCTCCTTGCCCTTGAGGATGTTCTCCTCCTGCTGCTGCTTGCGGAACCAGGAGCGGATCTTGTCCCTGGCATGGGCGCTCTTGACGAAGTTCAGATTGGGGTTGAGCCAGTCGCGGCTGGGCCCCCCGGCCTTACCGGTCAAGATCTCCACCCGGTCACCGTTCTGCAGGCGGTAGTCCAGGTTCACCAGCCTCCCGTTCACCTTGGCCCCCCGGCAGCGATGGCCGATGTCGGTGTGGATGCGGTAAGCGAAATCAATGGGGGTGGCCCCGGCCGGCAGGTCGATGATGTCGCCCTTAGGGGTGAATACGAATACCTGGTCCTGAAAGATGTCGGTCTTGAGCGATTCCACAAACTCCTGAGCATCGGCGATGTCTTTGCGCCACTCCATGAGCTGCCGGAGCCAGGCCAGCTTGGCGTCGAAGCTCACGTCCCGCTTGCCGCCCTCCTTGTAGCGCCAATGAGCGGCGATGCCGAACTCGGCCACCCGGTGCATGGCTTCGGTGCGGATTTGCACCTCTAGGGGTAGACCGTCCAGGCAGAAGACCGCGGTGTGGAGGGACTGATAGAGGTTCTCCTTGGGCATGGCGATGTAATCATCGAACTCGCCGGGAATGGGTTTCCACAGGGAATGAATCACGCCCAGCGCAGCGTAGCAGTCCTTGACCTCTTCCACTATTACCCGCACGGCCAGGAGGTCATAGATCTCGCTCAGGTCTCGCCCCTTGCGCTGCATCTTTTTGTGGATGCTATAGACATGCTTGGAGCGGCCTTGAAGCTGGGCCTCGATACCGGCCTGGTCCAGGGCGGCACTCAGGGTCCTGATCACCCGGTTGATATAGCGCTCACTGGAGCGTTTGAGCGCAGCTACCTGTTCGGTGATCTGGCGGTACTTATCCGGCTCCAGGAAGCGAAAAGAAAGGTCCTCCAGCTCCCACTTGAATTGCCATATCCCCAGGCGGCTGGCCAGGGGGGCGTAGATCTCCAACGTCTCCCGAGCGATCTTGTGCTGCTTGGCCCTGGGAAGAGGGGACAAGGTGCGCATGTTGTGCAGGCGATCGGCCAGCTTGATCATGACCACGCGCACGTCCTCGGCCATGGCCAGGAACATCTTGCGCAGGGATTCTGCCTGTTCCTCCTCCAGGTTCTCCCAACTGATGCGGCTCAACTTGGTGACCCCGTCCACCAGCTTGGCCACCTCGTCGCCGAATTTGGCCCGCACATGCTCTAATGGGACCCTGGTGTCCTCCGGGACATCGTGGAGCAGAGCAGCCACCACGGTGTCCATATCCAGGTTCAATCCGGCCAGGATCATGGCGGTGGAAAGAGGGTGCTGCACGTAGGGCTCGCCGGATAAGCGTACCTGCCCGTCATGGGCGGCGAGGGCGAAAGCATAGGCCTCCCGCAGCGGATCCGGGTCCACTGTCGGCAGGTAGGTTTGTACTTGTCGGACCAGATCGTCGATCTGCATATTTCCAGTTACCGGTAGAGAAACGCCCCTTCCTGGCCGTGTGAAGCTCTCGTGCGCCTTTCCCTGGCGAAAGGGCTACCCTGGCATTAAAGAGTATATATCAAGGGCTGTTTTTCTGCAACTGGAATCCTTCCAGCCAACCCCTCGTCGAGAGCAATGATTTTAGCCTTCGGCGGAGGCGAGAACTTGTTCTCGGCTACACTGACCACAACAAGTTGTGGCGTCCAAAGCTGTCTTGACCAGCCTGTCGGCAGACCGGCCGCCCAAGACGAGTGGGCTTCTATCCGCGGTTTTCTTGTCCGGGAACTGCCTCCTGGTGGCATGGTCCTCATTTGCGGTGAGTCGGAATCCTCGGCTATTGTTTGAGCGCGAGCCAAGTCCTGCGCAGGAAACCCGAAGCCCCCGATCATCTCGGGGGCTTCGGGTTACACGAGCGATCATGCCAGGATCCCGCGGTGCCCTCAGGGGCGGGGACGATACCCCACCTATGGATCCTGCAGACCTACCCTCCCCGTGCGAGGCGGGCGTGCACCCGGAAGGCTACTGGTAGGTGACAGTCAAAGTCACGTTATCGCTGTTGAACCTGATCACATCGGCGATGGAGTCACCGTTCGTGTTCAGGTCGAATCTCAGGCTAAGTTGAAAGCGGGTTCGCCCCTCGAGCTTCCTCTGTCTCACCGCCGCGGTCACATCTCGCAAGACCACGGGAGGAGCGCCCAAGAGCCAAACCTCGGTGCCGGTCACGCTGATGTCTGCGGAGCCCAGGGTATTGCCGTACTGGACGTCTCGGACGTGCAGCTTCCCCAACTTGCCGAAGGGATTACCCAGGACGTCGTAATGCCGCAGGTCCAAGGTCGCCTGTTGGATGGCGGCACTACCTGGGATACCAGATATGTCGAAGCTCAGAAAAGCAACCATCAGCACATTCGAGCTATCATCCCCGGCATTAGGATAGGGGCCGACGCCGCCAGCGTCTGTGACGTATCCGTCCTCGTTGGCGACGGAATGGATGACGACAGTCGCCGCCGCTGGAGTTATCGGCTTAGGGGTTACGATGAAGATTTTAGTGGGGGGCAGGAGTATCCACGGTGTCGGAGTTGGTGTCTTAGTGGAAGTGGCTGTAGCTGTCGGCGTTTTGGTGGGCGTCGCTGCCGGTATCTTGGTAGAAGTGGCTGTAGCCGTCGGCATCTTGGTCGGCGCGGCTGTGGGTGGACAGAGCCAAGGGAGGATCTGGCAGCGGCGCGGAACCTGGGTGATAACCAGGATGGTCTTTGGTCCCGCTATAGCCAGACCAAGACAGCAGAGAAAAAGGAAGGGGAGGAGAGCGACCAATAGAAAAGGCCGCCAGGTCCGGGACCAGGGGCGGTACTCCAGTTGTCCCTGGGTGGTGAGGAGTTGCTGGGGGGCCTCGTGAGGTTTGGCCGTTACGGTAAAGTCATATAGCTTGGGCAGGCCCACAAAAGGCCTTTCCTTGGGCTCCACCGTCAGGGTGACCGGGACGTGACCGCCTGCTGGCACACGCACCGGATAGGGCTGGAAACGATAGAGGCACCCTTCCTCCGGGTCTGTGGCCTGAAGATCGAAGAAGGAGTCCACGTTTCCGCCGTTCACCAGGTTCAGCCGGAAGGATCCCTCTCCCCTGCTGACCTGCCGCCTAGGGGATAGCTCTAGAGAAAAGAGGGTTACAGGTTGCACCTTGAGTATTGCCTGGACGCTAGTCTGCTCGGCGGGGTTGTCCCGGGAGGTGGCCCGTATAGTAAAGGCGTAACCTCCTGCTCTGGCACCCCCAGGCGGGTGGAGAGAGACCTGCACCTGCCCCTCGTCCTGAGGGAAGAGGGAGAGGGCGGTGGTGGAGAGCGTATACCAGTGGGGGTCAAGCCCCAGCACTTCGATGGTATACTGATCCACAATCTCGCTCAGGTTTTGCACCGTGACGGTGAACTCCGCACTGGCTCCGGGGGCTATCTGAAGGTCGGCGACGGAGAGACCGACCCTGATCTTGGCGGACATGCCTCGTCCTTTGAAGCTGAGAATGAGATGTCTGGCTGATATTATACATCAAAAGTGGTTAATTGGGAAAACAGAGACCCGGTTTCTCCCCGGAAAAACCGGGTCTCTCCTTTTGGCTTCGGTCAGGCCAGACGATGTGGTGCTACTGGATTGTTTTGTCAGAGGCATGTTATCTTATGCGCTCCCCTCCGTAGCCTCTGCTACTGAAAGCCGGTGGCAGGAAGACGCAGAGGCCGCAAGTCGGGCAGATCTTCTCCAACTTGTCATCGTCGGGTCTAGGGGGCCACTATCCGGGCATCCAGCCAGATGGCCCAGTCCTGGCCGGAAGAAGGACCTGCGTCTACGCGAAGGTAAAACTTCCCTCTCTGGCCAGCAAAACGGCTGAGATCCGCGTCTATTCCATCCAGACGGCCGTCGTAGGTGGCGCGCAGATAGACAAGTCGGGTACCCCGAAACTCCTCCCCTGGTCGCTCAAAGTACACGGCGAAGTAAACCCCATCAGTGCCGGTGGCGCCACCCAAGAAGCCCGCCTTGCCTGTTAGTCTGGATTGAGCCGGGAGAGTTACAGAAGGATACTCGCCTTCAATCCAGCCTCCTTGCACCCATTGAGGATGTGTCTCAAGGACCCTGGCATAGCTGCGTCCGTCCTCCAACAAGGCGTTATTCTGGTAGCGGGCAAAGCCCCTGGAGTCATTCTCTGCACCGGGCCAGGGGAGCGTGCCAGCACCGCTACGCCATACTGCTTTAGGGGCCAACTCGATAAAATCCAGGATAACTCTCGGCATCTTGGTTGGTGTGACGGTTGGTGTCTTGGTTGGTGTGGCCGTCGGTGTTGGAGTCTTGATTAGTGTGGCCGTCGGTGTTGGAGTCTTGGTTGGTGTGGCCGTTATCGTTGGTGTTCTAGTTGTTGTGGCGGTTCGCGTCGGTGTTGGGGTGATGGGAGGCGGGACAAAGGGTGTCGCTGGCGTTACTGGTGGCGGAACAAAGGGTGTCACGGGCGTTAGCACGGGTGGGATGACAATAGAAGGAGGCCAACCCCGGAGACCAAAAACCATAAGGGCCAAGAGGGCCAAGAGGCAAAGGCAGAGAAGAGGCAACAAGAGCGCTAGTAAAATGGGCCAGCGGGCCCGGGCCTGGCGAAGGAGAGGTGCCGGGTATTCCAGTTGGCCTTGCACGCTCTGAGCACAGGCCGGTGCGCCTGTGGGCGTAGCCGTCACGGTGAAATCATAGGTTTTCGCCTCACCGGGTGGCGGTGGCTCTTTGGGCCAGACGGTCAAATCTACCAGAGCCCTGCCCCCGGGGGCAACCGTGACCTTCGATGGCCGGAATTCGTAGCGGCACCCCTCCTCGGGATCCGTGGCCTTCATGTCCAGGATCAGTTCCAGGTTGCCAGGATTGGCCACGTTGATCTGGAAGGTAGCCTTTCCCCGAGTACTGCGCCGTTTAGGCGAGAGGTCCAGGGCAAAGAGGATAACCGGCTGAACCTTCAGGGTGCCCAGAACGCTGGTCTGTTCGGCGGGGTTGTCCCGGGAGGTGGCCCGTATAGTAAAGGCGTAGTCTCCTGCTCTGGCACCCCCAGGCGGGTGGAGGGAGACCTGCGCCTGCCCCTCGTCCTGAGGGAAGAGGGAGAGGGCAGCGGTGGAGAGCGTATACCAGTGGGGGTCAAGCCCCAGCACCTCGATGGTATATTGATCCACAATCTCGCTCAGGTTTTGCACCGTGACGGTGAACTCCGCACTGGCTCCCGGGGCCACCTGGAAAGTGGTCGCGGAGAGGGAAACCTTGATCTTCTCTGACATCTCGGTGCCCTCCTCCTAAGCTTCCTGCCCTTTGCTGACAATCTTCAGGGTGTAGGTGGTATGGGCTGGTTTTTCCAATTCAATAATGCTCTTCACCACCGTGGCGTTTATCTGGCCGAGATTGGCGACCGGCAGGATCACAGTGAAGCTATGGTCGGGGCCGGTAGCGAAGCCAGCCGGAAGGGTTCCCCTTCCTTTCCAGGCTTCGGCGCTCACGTGCTCCACGATCGCTGGCCTCATTCCGGTGTAGACCTGGAGATACTCCTCCAGACCTCGCTTTGTCCCCCGCCAACGAAAGAGTTCCGCCGCCGAATGGATCAGTCGGCGACGACGTTCCACCGGCCAGTTCTCGTCCAACACCAGATTCACCCAGGAAGCGAGCCAGGCGAGGAACTCCTCCGGAGCCATCACTGGATCGAAGTAGTAGTGGATATTGTCCAGGAGGCGCTCTAAAGGGATGAAGATTTCCTCAAAGATCATGAGGAAGCGACCCAGGAAGTCGTCTTCAGCGTAAAGGGCCGGGAGATATTTTAAGTAGTTGCTCCTCGATCCTTCCTCCATTGGGGCCCTCTCCTTTCAATGGATTATTGACTTGCAATGCCGATGTGATGGCGATGCGAAGAGATCAGCGCATCTTCCGGCACTTCAATCTTCTGAACCGCTGGGCCGAGCTGGTTCGTCTGGATATCGACTAAGAAGAGCTTGGCCTCCAGCACATGCTCCACACCTTTCACTTCCTGGACGCGGGAATAGATCTCAGAGATATAGAGCGCACGACCAAAGGGCCACCCCTTTCCCTCTGGTCCGCCATAGACGGGATTGAGGAAGCGATACAACTCCCGCTCCACTTCTCGCTGAACCTGCTGGGCGTTGGCCTTGGGCTTTACCCGGATGTGCACTTCCACGGAGACCCACAAATAGCGCGGCATTCCCACCAGGAGGACGGTGGTCAGAAGGCGACGCCCGTCAAGGTAGCGATGAATCTCCTCTTCCAGCTCTTTGGTGAGGACAAGTTGCTCCGGAGTGATGCGATCATCGGTGGTAACTACCTTCGGCACGATGAGAAGTTGTACGACCCCTGGTGGGGAACCCTTCTGCTCACCGAGTCCGTGAGCTTGGAGGCACCTGGCCCGGGCCACGGCAGAAGAGGCCTCTAGCGCCAGGAATTCGAAATCCTCGGCCGTCACCGCACGATTGCGGATGCGCAAGAGTTGCGGCCCCCGCAGCATGGCATTCTCCAGAGTCTCAGGGTCGGTCCCTCCGATGGCTGCCCGCCGATTGGTCACGGAAGCGACATAGGGGATGGAGGACTTCAACACAGTCAAGGAGCCTGCCCCCAGGTTGCCGGCTCTCCCGCCGCCGTAGCGGTAGGCGGAAAACCGGAGGGGTTTCCCTTTGGGAGGAATGGCTCCATACTGCTGCACCGTACCGTTGGGCTGACGGATTGCTGGCCCAAAGCGCGTCTCGCCGCTGGTGCTGTCCAGGACGAAGTGTTTGTCCTCCAGTCCGGATTGGGAGAAGTCGGGGGCCTCCTCCCAGGGCTCAAAGGTCCCTTCTTCCGTTTCTACCTCTACCGTCTCCCCTGGCCGTCTTGAGAGGACCGGCGCATTCGCCAGGTGGAAGACCTGACCCGGGAGGCCCGAACTGATCCCCAACCTCTCACCCTTTACCCGCACCGCATGGGAGGCCGGCACGGTTCCACCGATGGTCTCCGCGGCCACGGCTTTGATTTGCGGTGAGGTAGAATAAAAGGGTTGAAGGGGTGCCGGTTTGATGACGCAGGAGCGAATCCACCAGGCCCGCCTCAGGCTCACCTCCCGGTTGGCCATGTCATAGGGAATATACAGAGTAACCTGGCCCCGGCGGTTCAGCCCACCGGTGGTATCCGACTCCAGCTCCAGGCGGGACCAGTTCTCTCCATCCCAGTGCTCCCAGACAAGGGGAGGATTGCGCGGGTCCACTCCAATCCCCTCTATGTCGCAGTCGAAGGTCAGGACCAGGGTATTCCCGCTAAGGTTCTCCCGGAAGCCAAAGTAGACGGTGTTCCCCGGCTGGGGTGCCGGGGCGAAGGCGGCAAAAGGCGTCGCCGGGGGACTCAAGATGGCCGACTGATCCTGGAAGGTGACATTGTCCTGAGAGGTGAGGCAATACTGAAGGGTAGGAACGACGATGTGCAGGTCTTCGTCGGTGCTGAAGACTACCGCCTCCTGGGTCTCGGTACGTACCGTGGCCACCTCAGTCCCCTGGGGAATCACCACCTCCTGGGGTTGAGGGGCCGAGAGGCGGAAGGTCACGTCGGCCCGCGCAGCATGAGCAGTCTCTAACCTCACGCCGATCAGGTTCAGAAAGGTAATGTAGTTCTTCTCAGGCACCCGGTTCAGACGGTAGAGGATGAGGTCCGTCATCCAGGCGAAAAGCTCAATGAGAGTGATCCCGGGATCACTGAGATTATGGTCTGTCCATTCCGGGCAGTAGCGAGGAATCAGCCGCCTCGCTTCGTAGACAATATCCTGGAAGGTTCGGTCATCCAGTTTCGGGACAGGTAAAGGCATAGCACTCACTCCTCTCCAGGGATGCGGTAAAAGGGATAAACTAGGCTCCGTTCGTCATGGGTTGCCTTGACCTCGTAGCGGACCTCCACCAGGAGAGCACGGGGATCGGTGAGGTCCGGGTGGGCATCTACCTGTTTCAACTCGATACGGGGTTCCCACATCCGCAGGGCCTCTTCTACGTGGTGGGCTGCCAGGCCATGGGTGGTCGGATTATTGGGAGCAAAGACCAACTCGTGGATGTCGCAGCCGAAGGTGGGTCGCATAACCCGCTGGCCCTTGGGCGTGCTGATGATGATGTGGATGGCCTCCTCGATGTCATCCACGGCCGAAGAGAGGGAGAGCCCTCCCCGGCTACTTATCCGTACCGGGAAGCCCCAGCCTGTTCCTTTGAAATCCGCGGTCATCTCTCTTCCTCTTATCCACCAATGAAGACTGTACCGACGGCTACCACTCGGCCAATCGGAAGGTCTGCCGGGTCATTGCAGGTCATAGCTTGGTCGCCGTTGCGGGCCCCTCCCTTGCCGTTAATGCGGACCGTCGCACTTCCCTGGATAATGGTCCCTCGGTTGCCAGGAGGACGCTGAAAAGGTCCTCCCTGGGGAATATGGGGGGGTGTATTGGTGGCCGTGCTCCCCACGATAGCTGCCGGTCGCCCCATGATCTTGACATTCGGACTGAGGTTGCCGTCCAGGATGCCGCTAAAGGGATGGGGGAGAGGTGTGGGCACTGGCCCCCCTGGTGAAGGGATCATGATGATGTGCGTGTCGGTGGCCACGATCTGGTCACCCTGCTTGGCCGCCGGCTGACCCATGACTCCTGCCTTTCTTCAGAAATCTTGCACCCTGGTCAGCAGAGGCAGAGCCTCTGCATCCCAAATTCAATCTGAACGGGTGCTAGTTCAGGTTGATCATTGCCCCCTTGATATCCACATTGCCGCTGCTGGTAATCTCTACCCCGGCCTGGCCTTTGAGGGTCACCTTGCCCCGGGCTTCGAAGGTCAGGCTGCCTTGAGCCTGAATCTTTAAGGAGTTGTCCTGGGAATTAATGATAATGCGATTATTTCCTGTCTTGTCCACGATGGTGATACTGGGGTGACCGTCGGAATCGTCCAGAGTAATGGTATGTCCAGCTCGGGATTTGATGATCCGCTGTTCCACCCTACCACTGCCCCCTACCACTTCCCGGTTCTTCTTGGGTGGAGTATCCCGACCGTTCCACAGCCCACCGAGAAGGTAGGGGCGATGGATGTCGCCATGCTCGAAAGCTACAAGGACCTCGTCGTTGACCTCTGGGAGGTAGTAGAAGCCACGTCCCTGACCGGCCATAGGTGCGGCGATGCGTGCCCAGGCACTCTCGTCTTCTGTAGAGAGCCAGGGGAATTTCACCTTCACCCGGCCCAAGCCATCGGGGTCCTGGTTATTGGTGACGATACCGATGACCACTCCCGGGCCCAACGTTGGCTGCGTTTGGGCCTCGATTAACTCCAGCATTGTCCCCGCCCGTCGGCCGCTGATAGTGAAGGTCGTCAGGTAGCCTTCTGTCCGGTTGCAGGTGTGGGTAGCGGCTGTAACGTAGTATTGCCCGTTGAAGCGGGGCCCCAACCCCTGCAGTTCCAACCTTTTGCCTGGCTTGATCTCGGGATTGCCGTTGGCCACGCCTTCCGCCTCGATGAAGGCACCGGTCAACTCGTCCAGGATGGCCTGAGCCATGGCCTCGGCTTCGCCCTGGGAGGCCACCGGCCGGTCCACAACCACCACCTGAGCCTCACCCCAGGCCTCTCTGGCCATCCGGCTGCCGGGCTGGGATTCGCCAATCCGGGGTGCCCCCCGTCCCCGCCTAGCGCGCCCTACAATCCCCTCTTTGGTCCTGGGATCCCAGCCTTTCACCAGTACCTCGTCCACCTGCTCGGTTGCGGCCAGGCGCGGGCGGAAGTTTTTCAATTCCAGGCCCCACTCCAGAGTAGCGGCAACATGTCCACCATTCGGCGGTCTGCGGAAATAGAGGGTATTGTCCTCCACGTAAAGTTCGTAGCCTATTCTGTGGGCACGCGCCAGGAGGAACGCGGCATTGCTCTGGTTGTTCTGGAAGACGTAGTCGTGAACCTGAGCGGTGGCGTCAGCCTGGACCTGGAGCCCGGCTTCCCGGCCAATCCGCTGCACAAGGTCGCTATCAGTCACCTGCTGGAAGGAGTGGGTATAGCGGCCACGATAGAGGGCATAGGAGAGATCATAGCCACGCACCACCAGGGTGGGATCGCTCTCGGCCAGATCGGGTTCCAGCGCGGCGATCTTGCCGGTCATCAGCTTCTTCAAGCTGCGGCCTCTGCCTGCCCAGACCTCCGCTTTCTTGCCAATAGCAAAGGTGGGTGCCTCCAGCCAGCGCATGTCGGGATTGCGCAGGCGTAAAACGAACATGCTGGGGAGGTGGAGGGTAGTGTTCACTTCCACCTCCATGAGGTCATCCATAACCTCCAGAGGGGCCTGACTACCATCCAGGATCAGGTTAACCTGTCCAATCAAATCTTCGGGCATGGCGTTCTTCTTCTAGGGCCAAGGGGGGATGACCAGAGTCTGCCCTGGTCGCAGGTTCAACGGGTCCTCCAACCGGTTTTCCTCGGCAATGAGGCGCCAGAGTCGGGCATCGCCATATTCCTGGTAGGCGATCCAATCCAGCCGTTCCCCGTCCTTCACTGTCCAAATCTTC
>JBFMCB010000051.1:12980-17299 GCA_040754915.1 Chloroflexota bacterium
GGATCCCTTCTGTAGTCGGGTTTTGCCCGGGCAGTTCATTCTCATCCTCCGCCTGACGCAGCGTTAGGTCCACGGTCGCCCGAACCGGGCGGCCATCGTCCCGGAAGAGGGTGAACTTCTGAGTCATATTCTCGATGACGCAGTTGAAACTCCAGACCCTGCCCCACTGGAGCCGACATTTGGGGGGTTGCCCTTTGCCGCTGTTGGGGTTGCTGGACTTCAGGGTCTGGTCAATCTGCATGAGCTTCAGGAGTCCGTCGGTATACTCGCGCACGTCACCGCCTTCTTGCTCATAGGCATCAAAGAATAGTTGCAAGGTGATCTGCTTGGGTTGTCCGCCGCCGAACTCCAGGGTGGCCACATCTCTCCCACGTTTGGCCCCAGAGACGCTCCACTGGTTCTGTTTGCTGATGGAATACTCAGTGGGATTAAAGAGGAAATTAATCCGTTTGTACCTCCCTTCTATGGTTTCAATGTAACCCCGCTCAGGCTGAGCCATAAGCTATCACTCCATCTATTTATCTTGATATATTACGAGACTTATCGGTTGTCCGCTCTCTGCCAGCCGTACCGTTCTCGTTCTACCAGCAGGCGTGCCTTGAGAAGATTGTACACTTGTGCGGCCAGGGCCTCCAGGTCAGGGGGAGGCGTCGCTCCACCGGCCAAAGGGGCCCCAGCAGCGCTCACCTGAGTGATCCTGGCCGTGGCATTCCCCGGGGCCGCCTCGCCCGCCGGGGAGCGGTCTTGGGGAGCCAGGGCCACCCCTACCCGGGGAGTCTGCTGTCCAGATTCGGAGATGGGTGTCATAGGAAGGCTCGACCCTTCGAGAAGACGGTGAGTGGAGCCTCCTGCTCCTCTCGCGGCCAGGTCCATAGCCGGTGGCGGTTGCTGCCAGACCAGCATTGTCGCCTCGGTGGCCAGGGCCTCCCTCTCCGGTTCCCTTCCCCTGGCCGAGTTTTCCAAATCGAAGCCACCGCCAGCGCGCCCGGAAAGCTGCTGAGCTACATGGGTCAGCTCATGGCCCAGGAGGGCCTGGCCCTGAGGAGTGGTCGGCGCAAAGCGCCCTGGGGCGAAGAAAACGTCCTTACCTACAGTGAAGGCCTCAGCCTGGAGGAGAGTGGCGGCACGTCCGGCAGCCGTATCCCTATGCAGGCGGATACCTTCCAGTTTACTCATCAAGATGGCCTCCATCTCCCTACGGACTTCTCCCTCCAGGGGCTCCCCCTGGCTGTGGGCCATGGTCGCCAGAGCAATACCCATGGTTGGACTTTCGACCCGGCGAAAGATCCCTCCCAGGCGTAAGCCCGACGGTTCACCACCCAAGGTCCCAGCGACCCTGATCGAGGTACTCTCTTCACTCAAAATGCGGGTAGTGCGGGCAAGGATCCCCAACGGCAACCTCAACTGTCTCGGGAAGGCATGGGCTGTTTCGTGCAGCCGCCTGGGGATAGCTTGGGTCTCCTCTGCCAGGCGTCCTGGGGTGGCTTGGGTTGCCCCTTCCGCGCGTCTTTGAATGTCCTGGGTCGCCTCCGCCAGATGCCCGGGGAGAGCTTGAGTTATCCCCTTCAAGCGCTTTTGGATAACCTGGGTCGCTTCTTCCAAATGCCTTGGAAAAGCCCAAGTCGCCTCCGCCGGGCGCCTGGGGAGAGCCTGGGTAGCCTCTATCAGGCGCCTTGGAAGGGCCCGGGTTACCCCTTCCAGGTGCCTGGGGAGAGCCTGAGTCGCCTCCGCCAGGCGTCTTGGAGTGCCTTGGATTGCCCCTTGTGGGCGTCTTTGGATAGCCTGGGTCGCCCCCTCCAACTGTCTGGGGAAGGCCTGGCTTGTCTCCGCTAGATGTCTGGGAAGAGCCTGGGTTGTCCCTTCCAGGTGCGTAGGGGTAACCTGGACTGCCTCGTTTAGGTGTGCGGAGATGGCTTGAGCCGTCCCTTCCAAGTGCCTGGGGAGGGCCTGAGTTGCCTCCTCAAGGCGGCTGGGAATAATTTGGGTCACCTCTTGCAAGTGCCTGGGGAGGGCCTGAGGCAACCCTTCTAGATGTCGGTAGAGGGGCTGGGTCGCCTCCGCCGGGTGCCCGGGAAGAGCCGGGCTCGCCTCCACTAGATGTCCGGGGTGGGCCTGGGTCGTCTCCACCAGCGGACTGGCCATGGCCAACACGGTTCTCGGCAACTGATTACCACGCCAAGTAGGCGGATTCTCCGAAAAGGATGCTACGGGTATGAAGAACTCCCCTACCTGACCAGCCTCTTCTGGGAAAATCATCCGCGGGAAACCTCTCTCCTGCCGAAAAACCTGAGGCGCTCCTTCGCTTTCTTGCGGCTGACCCCTTCTACGGCGCAACCAAAAGAAGGGTGGCGGCAAGGTCACCGTTGGGCGAACTCTCTCCCTCTGTGCCTCCCAGCGAGTTGGGGAAGTTAGGGGGAGTGGGAGATGTTTGGTCAGGAGGCGCTCTAACCAGCCCGTCAGACGCCCTTCCCCGGTATGGTAGTGTGCTAAGATGCCCAGGCCGGGATAGCCAGCCGTTAAGGCGGTATCCCCGGCCGCACGCGGGAACAAGGGCCTTAGCGAAGCCATCTTGGTCAAAGGCTGAGAAAGAAGGCCAGAGAGAGCCAGGCCCAGGGACTGGGCCGATCCCAGGAGGTTGATAGGAAGTGAGCCGGTTGGCGAATTCATATTCCTTCTACCCCAGTTCCATTCCCTTGTGAGCCAGGGTCAGCGTCTCAATGGCCACGGCATTCTCATCGGCCTTAAAGGCCGGCCCGGTCCATTTGATGGGATAAGCTTCGCGAAACTGCCAGCGCATCCTCTGTGTCCCGGTGCTGTCGTAGAGGATGACCGAGACGTTTTGGCGTTCGATCTTCCCCCGGATCACCTTAGCGTACCATTGCCAAAGCTCATTGGAGAAAGTCACACCCCGCTTCAGCGTAAGATCGGAGATCTTGGTGCGGCCCGGGAGTTTGTGCACGTATTCATTCAGCCCACCCTCGTTATAGGTGAAGACCTCCGTCTCGGCCTCCAGTCCGGAGCATTCGCTGAAGACGGCCTGGGTAATCCCCCCCATCTCCACGTGAAAGCGGAAGGTGGAAAGCGGGTCAACCCTCTGTCCGGTAGGCGGCATGAAATTCCCTCCTCATACGCTCCCCTCGTTCAGCTTGCGGTTAATCTTAGCGATCTCCTCCACCCATCGCTGCCGCTCGCCGTGTTCCAGTTCCAGGATATCCCGAAGGGGCCAGTGGAAGTGATAGGCGATGTAGGCTACCTCCTCGTAGAGACGATCGAGGGGGTAGCCGGTTATGCTCCCCCCGGGTGGGCAAAATCCACCTCAAAGGTATGATTGCATTGGGGGCAGGTCACCGGCAGGAGGGCGCTGGCATTCTCATTGATCTGGCGGTAGAACTCTTGCAAGTAGGCCAGGTCGGCCGAGAAGAGACCCTCTACGACACCGGTGTTAATATCCTGCAGCTCTCCCAGGCGGGTAATCACCCGGGAGAGAAGGATGATGCTCAGGTAAGCCTGGTTGGCCTTAACCCGGGGATCGCGCAACGGTGCGATCTCATCCATGGCCGTAGCCAGGCGCATTACACCATCCTTATGGGGCTCCCCGTCGCTGTCCAGGTAGCCGATAGGGAGAGTGAATTCAAATTCGGTCTGTAATTTCTTCATGGCGTACCATCCTTTCTACCGTCTCGCTTCTGCGCAGAGGTGCCGAGGGGCAGGGGAGCAGAGGTGCAGGGGAGCACCCCATGTACCCCTGCACCCCCATGCTCCCGAGCACCCCAGCACGCAGGCACCAGCCAGGGGGGAGCGAAAGAGTAAGGGTTACTTGACCCGTTCGTACCCCTCGTGGGTGATCTCCAACTCTTCAATGGCCACCTCGTTGGTTTGAGCATTGGGCCCTGGGCCGGTGAGCTTCGAAGGCCAGGCGTTGGTGAAGTTCCAGCGGGTCAACTCCTGGCCTGTCTGGTCATACATGACGATGGAGCCGTTCTTGCGGGCCTCGTTGACCTTTCCTTGCTCCACCAGCTTGCGCCATTGCCAGAGGTCCATGGCGTCGGTGATCCCCCGCTTGAGGGTGATGTTGTTCCACTTGAGGCGACCGGGCACCTTATGGATCACCGGTTCACCCTTTGGGCCCGAGGCCTTGTACTCTACTACCTCGTTCTCGGATCCCAGGCCGGTCACCTCGCGGAATGCCCCGGAGATCACCCCTTGAAACTCCAGGCTAAAGTGGGGCGCGATGAGTGGATCTTTCCTTCCGTTAGGCATTTTGGTTCACCTCCATATCGCTGATATGCTGCTACTCGGTTACAGCGGCTCCACCAGCC
>JBFMCB010000052.1:0-17289 GCA_040754915.1 Chloroflexota bacterium
AACTTGGTCATGGCCGCGGTCAAAGTGGTCTTACCATGATCCACATGGCCAATGGTCCCCACATTAACATGAGGCTTGGTCCGCTCAAAACGCTTCTTCGCCATAAGACGATTCCTCCTTCAACAACACACTCTCGCAGCAACACGCTCTCGAAACTCAGTGTGCAGCGGATACCGGCACACCAACTGCTTATCCCCGCACCTTGGCGATGATCTCCTCCGCCAGGGGCCTGGGTATCTGCTCGTAATGAGAGAATTCCATGGAATAGGTGCCCCGGCCCTGGGTCACCGATCGCAGGTCGGTGGCGTAGCCGAACATCTCGGCCAACGGCACGAGCCCTCTAATGATCTGAGAGCCCATCCTGACCTCCATCCCCTCGATGTGACCCCGGCGGGAGTTCAGGTCACCCAGCACATCACCCATGAATTCCTCCGGCACCACCACCTCGATCTTCATCACCGGCTCCAGCAGGATCGGCCCTGCCTTCTGTACCGCGGCCTTCAGTGCCATGGAGCCAGCTATCTTAAAGGCCATCTCAGAGGAATCGACCTCATGGTAGGACCCATCGTATAGGGTAGCCTTCAGGTCGATCAAGGGATAGCCAGCCAGGACGCCGGTCTCCGCCGCCTCTAGAACCCCTGCCTCCACCGCCGGGATGAACTCTCGGGGAATGGCACCCCCTATGATCTTGTTCTCGAACCGCAAACCACCGCCCCGCGGCAGGGGCTCCAGCATCAACCAGACGTCCCCGTATTGCCCATGGCCTCCGGTTTGCCGGACGAATCGCCCCTGAGCCTGGGCGGCCACGGTAATGGCCTCTTTGTAGGCTACCTGCGGCTTTCCCACGTGAGCCTCCACCCGGAATTCCCGCAACATCCGGTCCACCAGGACCTCCAGGTGAAGCTCACCCATGCCTGAGATGATGGTCTGGCCGGTGGCCTCATCGGTGCGCACCCTGAAGGTAGGGTCTTCCTCAGAAAGACGCTGCAGCGCCCCGCCCATGCGGTCCTGATCGGCCTTGGTCCTGGGCTCAATGGCTACGGAGATCACCGGCTCGGGGAACTCGATGGCCTCCAACACGATGGGCCTCTCCGGGTCACACAACGTGTCGCCGGTGAAGGTGCTCTTCAGCCCCACCACCGCCGCGATATCACCAGCACCGACCTCGTCGATGTCCTCTCGGTGGTTGGCGTGCATCTGCAACAGTCGGCCAATGCGCTCCTTGCGCTCCCGGCTGGAGTTCAGGGTGTAAGACCCTGCATACAGCTTGCCCGAATACACCCGGAAATAAGCCAGGCGTCCCACGTAGGGGTCGGACACGATCTTGAACGCCAGTGCTGAGAAGGGCTCCTCCTCCGACGCCAACCGGGCCTCCACCTGCCCGCTTCGAGGATCGACCCCTTGCACCGGCGGGATGTCCAGGGGCGAAGGGAGGTAATCTACCACCCCATCCAACATCGGCTGGACGCCCTTGTTGCGCAAGGCCGAGCCGCAAAACACCGGGATGAGCCGGGAACGGATGGTGGCCTGGCGCAAGGCCCGGCGTAGCTCGGCTTCGCTGATGGCCCGGCCTTCCAGGTATTTGATTGTTAACTCCTCGTCGGTCTCGGCGATTTTCTCCACCAGGACCTCGCGGTACTTGGCCGCCTCGGCGCGGAGGGATTCAGGGATAGATGTCTCCGATACCTGAGCGCCCAGATCGTCGGCATAAACTATAGCCGTGTTTTCGATCAGATCAATAACGCCAGTGAAAGTGGATTCCACACCGATTGGCAGTTGGACAGCTACGGGGTCTGCACCTAGCCTGTCCTGGATCATGTCGAAGGTGCGCCAGAAGTCGGCGCCGGTGCGATCCATCTTATTTACGAAACAGATCCTCGGCACCCGGTATCGATCTGCCTGCCGCCAGACTGTTTCGGACTGGGGTTCGACGCCTGAAACGGCATCGAAGACCACTACGCCACCATCGAGAACTCGCAGCGACCGTTCCACCTCGACGGTGAAATCAACGTGGCCAGGAGTGTCGATGATATTGATCTGGTGATCACGCCAGTAGCAGGTGGTGGCCGCGGCCGTTATGGTGATCCCGCGTTCCCTTTCCTGCTCCATCCAATCCATGACCGCAGTGCCGTCATGGACCTCGCCCATCTTATAGGTCTTTCCAGTATAGAACAGAACACGCTCGGTGGTGGTCGTCTTGCCGGCATCGATATGGGCGATGATACCGATGTTGCGGGTTCTCTCCAGGGGAATTCTCCTGGGCATCTTGTTTCTCCGGTCAACGTTCAAGAGCTAACGAGTCAATCCGTCAACGAGTCCATGAGCCAGCTTATTTGCGATGACTGCGGGCAAAACCGACCTCCGCCGGGCAACGCCATCAACAAGTGAAGGCTCAGCCAACTCGTCGCTCATCCACTCATTAGCTCAAAGGCTCATCACCCCCCTCCCTGTTGACCGGCTCACCCACGGACTACCACCGATAATGGGCGAAGGCCTTGTTGGCCTCCGCCATCTTGTGTGTGTCCTCCCGCTTCTTCACTGTGGCGCCCATGTTGCGCGAGGCGTCAAACACCTCCCCGGCCAGCTTCTCGGCCATGGATTTCCCCGGCCGAGCTCGGGCCGATCGCACCAACCAGCGCATGGCCAGGGCTGATCGCCGTTCACCTTTGATCTCCACCGGGACCTGCAAGGTGGCGCCTCCAACCCGCCGGGGTTTTACCTCCAGGAGCGGAGTGGCATTCCTGAGGGCCAACTCCAAAGTATCCAGGGCGGGCTTTCTCGTCTGGTTCTCCAGTATGTCCATGGCGCGATAGACGATGGACTCCGCCACCGTCTTTTTGCCACACCTCATGACCCGGTTGATCAAATGGGCAATCGTAGTACTACTATATTTGGGATCCGGCAGAAGAATCCGCCGGCTCACCCGCGCACGTCTGGGCACGGTCTGCCTCCTGCTTTTCTCTCGAGCCGCGTCTCCACTTCACCGTTTTACTTGCCAGCGGCGCCTTTCTTCCCTCCGGCCTCGGCCTTAGGCCGCTTGGCCCCATACTTGGAACGGCCCCGATGCCTCTTCTCCACACCCAGCGCATCCAGGGCACCACGGACAATGTGATAGCGAACGCCGGGCAGGTCCTTGACGCGGCCTCCCCGAATGAGCACGACCGAATGCTCCTGAAGGTTGTGGCCTTCGCCCGGGATGTAGGCCGTCACTTCCATCCCGTTGGTGAGCCTGACCCGGGCGATCTTCCGCAGAGCCGAATTGGGCTTCTTAGGCGTGGTTGTCCGCACCTGGGTACAAACCCCACGCTTCTGCGGGGCACCGCGGGTAGGCTCCAGGCGCTGTTCGTACGAATTGAAGGTCCATCTTAGCGCCGGAGCCTTGGTCTTTTTGTGCAGCTTAGCCCGTCCCTTGCGAACCAATTGATTGATCGTCGGCAATCGCCAGCCCTCCTCGTGAAGAAACGCCAAGCGGGAAGTATATCATTTTCGATTTGTGCTTGTCAATAGAATTTGGCCCGATCTTGATCGGCTTTGCCGAGGTGTAAGGGTGACCGCTACCCTAAGAGTTCCGGCACCTCAGTCTCTTGGCCCTCCAGGGTCATCCTTTCCTTCTCCCGGCGCAGTCTCATGCCGGTGCCCGCCGGGATGAGCTTGCCGATGATGACGTTTTCCTTCAGGCCCAGGAGTCGATCCGTGGCGCCGGTGACCGCTGCCTGCGTGAGCACCCTGGTCGTTTCCTGGAACGAGGCTGCGGCCAGGAAGCTATCGCTGTTGAGCGAGGCCTTGGTTACCCCCAAGAGCACCGCTTGGGCCGTGGCCGGCTCACCCCCCTCGGCCAGGACCCTGGCGTTGATCTCTTCATAGACGAACCGGTCCACCAGTTCGCCGGGGAGGAAGTTCGTATCCCCTGGGGTTTCCACTCGCACCCGACGCATCATCTGACGGATGATCACCTCGATGTGCTTGTCGTTGATGTTCACGCCCTGGGAGCGATATACCCTCTGCACCTCTTCCAACAGGTAAAGCTGTACCGCCTCCCAGCCATTGACCCGCAAGATGTCCTGCGGATCTTTGGCGCCCTCGGTGATCTGATCGCCAGCGCTCACCCTCTGACCCTGCTCCACCCGTAGACGGGCGCTGGCCGGTATGGCGTATTCCCTCTCCTCCCGGTCCTCGTAGCGCACTACCACCTGTCCGGCCTCCACGAAGGCCTCGCCAGCGGTGCGCGCCACGACGGCGTCCACCGGCACGATCTCGATCCCTTTACGTTCCAACACCCCCCTGGCGGCCAGCACTGCGCCGGCGTTCACCCGATCGCCGTCCTTGACCAGGACCTCGTATCCCTCGGGCAGGGCATACTCGTCTCGATAGGTCTCCGACGAGACGATCTTAACCCGGCGCAGATCATCGTCGCGGAGGATCTCTACTATTCCGTCGATGTCGGCGATGATGGCTTTGCCCTTAGGCGTGCGTGCCTCAAAGAGCTCCTCCACCCGCGGCAAGCCCTGGGTGATATCCTCAGCCCCCGCCACACCGCCGGTGTGGAACGTGCGCATGGTCAACTGCGTGCCCGGCTCTCCGATGGACTGGGCAGCGATGATCCCCACCGCCTCCCCCACCTCCACCAGGGTGCCCCGGGCCAGGTTACGCCCATAGCACTTCCGGCAGACGCCGTGTCTGAGCTCACAGGTGAGCGGCGAACGCACCTGAACCTGGGGGATCTGGAGCCGGTTGATGAGATCGACCTTGGGTTCGTCGATCTCCTGGCCTGCCTCCACGATGATCTCGCCCGTCCTGGGGTCCACCACGCTGCTGGCGGCAATGCGGCCTAGCGCGCGCTCCCCCAGGCTCACGCCCCAGCCACCCTCCTCGGACCGTCGGATCCAGATGCCCGCCCGGGTACCGCAGTCCTCCTCGTTGACGATGACGATCTGGGCCACGTCCACCAAACGACGGGTCAGATAGCCGGAGTCTGCCGTGCGCAGGGCGGTATCGGCCAGGCCTTTGCGAGCACCGTGGGTGGAGATGAAGTACTCCAACACAGAGAGCCCCTCTCGAAAGTTGGAACGGATGGGTAGGTCGATGACCCGGCCCGAGGGGTCGGTCATCAGTCCCCGCATGCCGGTGATCTGGCTGATCATCTCGAACTTCCCCTTAGTGGCCCCGGAGGTGGCCATGACGTAGATGGAACCATAGCGGTCCAGACCGCTGGCCACGGCTTGGGTAACGTCCTCCTTGGTCTTGGTCCAGAGCTCCAGGGCCCCTTGGTACTGCTCGTCCTCGGTGATCAACCCCCTCCGGTACTGGCGCTCCATCTCCAGAAGTTTACTATCAGTGGCAGACAATATCTCCAGTTTCGCCTTTGGTATTTCCAGGTCCCTGATGGCAATGGTCATGCCTGAGCGCATGGCATAGCTGAAGCCCAAGCGCTTTATCTCGTCCACCAGGGTCGCCGTCCGGGCCTGGCCGTACAAGCGATAGCACTTGGCCACCACGTCTCGCAGGCCCTTTTTGTCCATCACCTTGTTTTCGAAGCGCATACCTTTGGGCAGGGCTTCGTTGAAGATCACCCGGCCAACGGTGGTCTCCAAAAGCCTGGTGTCACCAGGCACTCGGATCTTGATGCGGGCGTGAAGCCCCAAAGCGCCCAGGCTATAAGCCAGAGTGGCCTCGTCGAAACTGGCGAAGACCTTGCCCTCACCCTTAGCACCTGGTTTCTCCATGGTCAAATAGTAGCAGCCCAGCACCATGTCCTTGGTAGGAGCCACGATGGGCTCGCCGTTGGAGGGGGAGAGCAGGTTCAGGGACGCCAGCATCAGAGACTTGGCTTCCTCCTTAGCCGCCTGAG
This sequence comes from Chloroflexota bacterium, assembly GCA_040754915.1. Classification (GTDB taxonomy): domain Bacteria; phylum Chloroflexota; class DTOL01; order DTOL01; family JACQYG01; genus JACQYG01. Next base: position 5,849 of record JBFMCB010000052.1, read on the forward strand.
AGAGCGGCACGTGCACCGCCATCTGATCCCCATCGAAGTCGGCATTGAACGCCGCGCACACCGCCGGATGTATCTGGATGGCACTCCCCTCGATCAACACCGCCTCGAAGGCCTGGATGCCCAGGCGGTGCAGGGTGGGGGCGCGGTTCAAGAGCACCGGGTGATCCTTGATCACCTCCTCCAATACGTCCCAGACTTCGGGCTTCATGCGCTCCACGATGCGCTTCGCGCTCTTGATATTGTGAGCGTAGTTGTGCTCCACCAATTTGCGCATGACGAAGGGCTTGAAGAGCTCCAGGGCCATTTTCTTGGGCAGGCCACATTGATGCAGCTTCAGCTCCGGACCCACCACGATCACCGAACGGCCGGAGTAGTCCACGCGCTTGCCCAACAGGTTCTGCCGGAACCGTCCCTGCTTGCCCTTGAGCAGGTCGGACAGGGACTTCAGCTTGTGCTTGCTGGAGCCGGATACCGCCCTACCCCTTCGGCCGTTGTCAACGAGGGAGTCCACTGCCTCCTGAAGCATACGCTTCTCGTTACGCACGATGATCTCCGGTGCGCCCAGCTCCAGGAGCCTCTTCAGCCGATTGTTGCGGTTGATAACACGGCGGTAAAGGTCATTCAGATCGCTGGTGGCGAAACGGCCACCGTCTAACTGAACCATGGGTCGCAGGTCAGGGGGTATCACCGGCAACACGGAAAGGATCATCCACTCCGGCCGATTGCCCGACTTCCGGAAGGCCTCCACCACCCGCAAGCGCTTCACCGCCTTCTTGCGGCGTTGCTGGGAGTTGGATTGTGCCTGAGTCCTCAGCACGGCCACCATGGCATCCAGGTCGATGCGGCTCACGATATCGTACAGGGCCTCGGCGCCCATCCCGGCCCGGAAGATGCGGTGATAGTTCTCGTTCAACTCGCGGAACCTGCTCTCGCTCAGGAGATTCAGGGGAGCCAGGCTTTCGATCTCTTCCCTCTGCTCATCGGCTGCTCGGCGGATCTCCTCGCTCTCTTCGATCAGCTTGCGATTGAGCTCATCGATCTCCACGCTGGCCCCGCGGCGCTTCTGGTCGATGGCCGCGCCGAAGTAGGCAGCGATCTTCTCCTCCTCGGAACGGATCTCCTTCTCCATCTCCTCGATCTTGACCTGGGCGGCGTGGGTCAGCTCGCTCAGGTGCTTTTGCGACACGATGCCGTTCTTCTCAACGATGGCGAGCCGGCCGGGCGCAAAGACGATGGCCTCCGGCGTGAGCTTGCCCATGAAGTGCCGAAGCCGGTCTTCCACCGACTTGGCCTGCTGGATCACCTGGTCGGTAGACGTAGCCAGGCGCTCTTCTAGGGGCGCGCACCTCTCCCTCTGCTCCTTTTCCAGAGAGGCGATCTCCTCCGTGAGCCGCTTTTCTACCTCTGCGATGCGCTCCCGGGCCATGCTCTCTAGCCGATCGATCTTGGCCAGGGTATCCTCTTCCAGGCCTTCCAGGGCCCGCTCACGTTCGGCTTCGTCCACATCGGTGACGATGTATTGAGCGAAGTACAGCACCCTCTCCAGCTCCCGGGGAGAGAGGTCCAACAGCAGGCCCAGGCGGCTGGGCGTGCCTTTCACGAACCAGATGTGGCTCACCGGCGTGGCCAGCTCGATATGCCCCATGCGTTCTCGCCGAACCTTGGCCCGGGCGATCTCCACGCCGCACTTGTCGCACACGATCCCCTTGTAACGGATGCGTTTGTATTTTCCGCAGTAGCACTCCCAATCCTTGGTGGGACCGAAGATCTTCTCGCAGAACAGCCCATCCTTCTCCGGCTTCAGGGTGCGGTAGTTTATGGTCTCCGGCTTGGTGACCTCACCGTAGGACCAGGCCCTGATCTGCTCGGGCGAGGCCAGGCTTATGCGGATGGCATTGAAATCGTTGACTTCCAGCATCTAAATCCTACTCCCCTAGAGCGCGATTGACTTGCGCCCACACGCAATTGACTTGCCCCCTTAGGCTAAAGAGCCACCTATTACTCGAAGCCGATCAGGTTTATGCCCTCCAGGCCCAGCGAGGGCGGCTCCTCCCCTGCCTCCTCCGCGAACTGAATGCGCTCCTCATCTTCGTTCAAGACCTCCACCGCCAAGCCCAGGCTTTGCAGTTCCTTGACCAGCACCTTGAAAGACTCCGGCACACCGGGCTCCAGGATGTTCTCGCCTTTGACGATGGCCTCGTAGGTTTTGACTCGGCCGATGACATCGTCGGACTTAACGGTGAGCATCTCTTGCAGGATATGGGAGGATCCGTAGGCCTCCAGGGCCCACACCTCCATCTCGCCGAAGCGCTGGCCCCCGAACTGCGCCTTGCCGCCCAGGGGCTGCTGGGTGACCAGCGAGTAGGGACCCGTGGAGCGGGCGTGGATCTTGTCCTCCACCAGGTGCGCCAGCTTCATCATATAGATATTGCCCACGGTGACGGGCTGGTCGAAGGGGGCTCCGGTCCGGCCATCGTAGAGCTGAACCTTACCCAGGATGGGCATGGGCAAGCCCCAGGTCAGGGACATCTCGGCGGCCACATTCTCCACATCCCCGTCGGCCACTTGATCCACCTCCACGCCGTTTTCCCTGAGCCACTCCCGCAGACAGAGCCGGATCGCCGCCAGGTTAGCCGCCTTGTCCTTCAATGACCCCTCGGAGCATTCCACCGAAAACCCTCGCTGTTCCAGCCAGGCCCGGGCCAGGGCGCCTTCAATCTCTTGCTCTGTGGCACCGTCGAACACCGGCGAGATCACTCGGATGTCCAGCTCCCGGGCTGCCCATCCCAGGTGGGTCTCCAGGATCTGACCCACGTTCATCCGGGACGGGACTCCGATGGGGCTCAGGATGAGGTCCACCGGAGTGCCGTCGGGCAGGAACGGCATATCCTCCACGGGTAACACCTTTGAGATCACGCCCTTGTTACCGTGGCGGCCCGCCATCTTGTCGCCCTCGCTGACCTTTCGCTTCTGGGCGATGGAAACCCGCACCAGCTTGTTCACCCCGGCCGGGAGCTCGTCGTGATCCTGGCGGGAGAAGACCTTGATGTCCACCACCTTGCCTTTTTCGCCGTGAGGCACCCGTAACGAGGTGTCCTTCACCTCCCGGGCCTTTTCGCCAAAGATGGCCCGGAGCAGCTTTTCCTCCGCCGTCAGATCGGTCTCGCCCTTGGGGGTGATCTTGCCCACCAGGATATCGCCGGGCCCCACCTCCGCGCCCAGGCGGACGATGCCGTCCTCGTCCAGGTTCCTCAGGCTGTCCTCGCTCACGTTGGGGATGTCGCGAGTGATCTCTTCCGGGCCGAGCTTGGTATCCCTGGCCTCTATCTCGTGCTTCTCGATGTGGATCGAGGTGAACTTATCCTCTCGCACCAAGTTTTCGCTGATCAGCATGGCATCCTCGTAATTGCCGCCCTCCCAGCTCAGGAAGGCAACGATGACATTCTGCCCCAGGGCCAGTTCGCCGTTGGCGGTGGAAGAGCTGTCGGCGATCACCTGGCCGGGCTGCACTCGCTGGCCCTTACTGATAGCCGGACGCTGATCCACACAGGTGCCCTGGTTGGAGCGGACGAACTTCTCCAACCGGCACACGGCTTGGGTGCCATCATCGTACTGCAGGGCAATCGAGTCGGCCGTGACGCTGGTCGCCACGCCATGCTTCTGGGCTACGATCACCTGGCCGGAATCCTTTGCCGCTTGCACTTCCACCCCCGTCCCCACGATGGGTGGCTCCGGCACCAGAAGAGGCACTGCCTGGCGCTGCATGTTGGAGCCCATGAGGGCCCGGTTGGCGTCGTCGTGTTCCAGGAAAGGGATGAGGGCCGTGGCCACGGAGACGATCTGTTTGGGCGATACGTCCATGTAGTCCACACGCTCTCGCAGCTCAAAGAGGAACTTCTTCCCGTGGCGCGCGGAGACCCTTTCCTCCACGAACTGCCCGTCCTCATTCAAGGGGGCATTGGCCTGAGCGATGGCGTACTGCTCCTCTTCATCCGCGGAGAGGTACACGATCTCGTTGGTGACCATGGGCACGATCTTGATCCGGCGAGGCGGCAGGGCCGACAGCCTCTCCGCCAGCTCGGGCGTAACCTTGACGCCCTTCTCCGCCATCACCTCGCCACTCCTCGGGTCCACCACGTCCTCGCCCAGGGTCTTGCCCAGAACCGCCTCATAGGTATTGTCCACCGAGCTGGTGACCTTGCGATAGGGGGTCTCAATGAAGCCGTACTCGTTGATGCGAGCGTAGGTGGCCAGGCTCCCAATGAGGCCGATATTAGGCCCCTCTGGGGTCTCGATGGGACAGATCCGGCCATAGTGTGAGTTGTGCACATCGCGCACGTCGAACCCTGCCCGCTCCCGAGAGAGACCGCCGGGGCCCAGCGCCGAAAGCCGCCGTTTGTGGGTGAGTTCAGCCAGTGGATTGGTCTGGTCCATAAACTGAGAGAGCTGACTGCCACCGAAGAACTCCCGCATGGCCGCCACCACCGGCCGGATGTTGATCAAGAGGCCCGGTGTCACCTGTTCCGGGTCCTGAATGCTCATGCGCTCTTTCACCAACCTCTCCATGCGCAAGAGGCCCACCCGGAATTGGTTCTGGATCAGCTCGCCCACCGCTCGTACACGGCGGTTGCCCAGGTGGTCGATGTCGTCCGAGGCCTCCACGCCATTGTTCACCCGGACGATGAATTCCACGATCTTCACCAGGTCCTCCCTGGTAAGGGTGCGAATGCTCATGGGCACCGGCAGGCCCAGGCGCTTGTTGATCTTATAGCGCCCCACACGGCCCAGGGCATAGCGGCGGGGCCGGAAAAAGAGGTTCTCCAGGAACTCCCTGGCATTATCTAGAGTGGGCGGGTCTCCAGGGCGCAGGCGCTTATAGAACTCGATGACCGCCCCATTCTGGGTGCGAGCGTCGATGGGCTCTTTGTCGATAGTTCGCAAGAGGTATGGGTGGTCGGGATTGGTATCCACGTCACGGAACAGGGCCAGCAATTCCTCGTCGCTGCCGTAGCCGATAGCCCGCAGGAGGGTAGTCACCGGGATCTTTCGCTTGCGGTCTACCTTCACCGAGAGCACGTCCTTGTTGCTGGTCTCGAATTCCAGCCAAGCGCCCCGATTGGGGATGAGTTTGCCATAGCAGAGATGGCGACCGCTGGAGGGATCTTCCTCAGTGGTGAAATACACCCCCGGAGAGCGCACCAACTGGCTCACCACTACTCGCTCGGCGCCGTTGATCACAAAGGTGCCATTGTCGGTCATCTTGGGAAAATCACCCATGAAGATCTCTTGCTCTTTGATCTCCCCGCTCTTCTTGTTGACCAGACGCACCCATACCTTCAAGGGCACCGAGAAGGTCATGTCCCTTTGGCGGCACTCCGCCTCGCTATATTTCGGCTCACCGAAGGAGTAGTCCAGAAAATAGAGCTCCAGGTCCTTGCTGAAGCTCTGGATGGGTGATATCTCATCGAGAAGCTCGCGTAGCCCCTCCTCCTTGAACCACTCGAAGGAGTCCCTCTGCACCTGGATCAGGTTCGGCATCTGCAGGACGTCAGAGATGCGGGCGTAGGAGAGCCGTTGGTGATTGGTAATAAAGACGGGGGTGGAAACCTCTTCCATCATTTTCGGTAATTGCTCCTCGATTTACTGTAACTGGCGCTGTAACCGGAGACGCATAGCCAGGCGGTTGGACAAATAGCAAAAAATAAGTATACTGCAACTTGGCACCCAAAGTCAATATCTTTTCTGGCCAATTTTCGCTATTTTTTCACATTTTTAAAAGTCCCGGCACCGCCGCTCCCCACCGCCAACGACAAGGCAGAGATAGGCGCGAGGCCAAACCGGCAGCTAGCGCGCCAAACCCGTTCATGGTATAATCGGGACAGGCTAACGAAGGAGGTGCGGGGAGCGATGAGCAGCCTTGGTTTCGCCGTTGGCAAGTTCACCGACCCTGGTCTGGTGCGGGAGGAGAACGAGGACAGCCTGATAGTCCGCCAGCCCGAGGACCAACGGCAGCTCTCGGTGAAGGGGTCGCTCTTCGCGGTAGCCGACGGCCTGGGAGGCCACCGCGCCGGCGAGACGGCCAGCAGGCTGGCCACGGAGATGGTGGCCCGAGAATACTTTGCCGACCCTTCCCCGGACGTGGCCCAGAGCCTCAGCCGAGTGATTCAGAGAGCCAATGCCGAGATCTACGAGGGCTCCCTGGAAGACCCGGCCCGATCTGGGATGGCCTCCACGCTTACTGCCATGGTGCTGCGCGGTGCAGAATACTTCTTCGCCAATGTAGGAGACTCCAGGGCATATTTGCTCCGAGAGGGCGATCTCCGGCAGGTCACTCAGGACCATTCTCTCCTGGGGGAACAGGTGCGGGCCGGGCTGCTGGCCCCGGAAGGGGTGCGCGACGGGCTTGGCCGTAATCTCTTGACCAGGGTGGTGGGCCGTCATCCGGAGGTACAGGTGGACGTCTTTCAGGAGCCGGCTCGGGCCGGCGACACCGTGCTGCTCTGCACCGACGGCCTGTGGGGGCTCTGCCCCGACGAGGAGATAGTAGAGGCCATTGCCAACCAACCCGATCCCCAGGCAGTAGTACAAAGCCTCGTCTCCCTGGCCAAGGGGCGCGGTGCCCCGGACAATATCACGGCCATGGTGATCCACGTCTTCGACCAGCCAGGACGGCCGGTGATGCCCACCATCGAGCCCGAAGAAGCCCCAGCCCAACTCCAGGAGGCTGCCCGGCCATCGCCGCAGGTTATCTTGCTCCTGGGGATAATCGCTCTCCTTTTGCTATTGCTGGCGGCGCCAGCCATCTGGTTTCTCTACCAGCTCACGGCCCGCTGATCGCTCAGGCCAAATAGAGAATGCCTCGGCGAATCGGGTATTCTCCCCGGCACTGGCTACAGGTGAGGCCCTGGCCTGAGGGCAAGAGCTGGCTCTGGCAAACCGGGCAGCGCAGGGAATCCCAAGGGCCCGGCGGTTCCGGGGGCCCCGGCGTTGGCCTGCCCGCCTTGGTTCCCCAGGCCAGGTCGTAGCGCCTCTGCCAGTCAACTATGGCGATGCCGGTAAAACCTGCCTGCTCCAGCATCGCTGCCACCCGGCTCCTGGTGAACGAGCGCCCATACATCCACAGCGCCCAGCTATCGCGCTGCTTGCTCAGTAGAAGAATCCCACCGGGCTTCAACACCCGAGTCATCTCGCCCAAGGCCTTTTCCGGGTGTGGAAAAAACTCCCAGGACTCAGTGCTGCTCACCACGTCGAAGGCCTCATCTTCGAAAGGCAAATACGAGGCATCTTGTTTGACCAGGGCCACCCTGCCGCTCTGCATCCAGGCCCCTAACTTCTCCCGGGCAACCCGTAACATGCCCTCTGAGAGATCCAGGCCAACGATAGAGCCCAGGAAACCCGGTTGACCTAGAAGGAGCAGCGGCACCCTGCCCGACCCGGTGGCCACGTCTAACACCCGGCAGTGGGGGTCGCGCTCTATGGCCGGGAGCAGGGGGGGCAGAAGCCACTTCCGATCCTCCTCCAGGCTGAAGCGATAGACGGCCAGCCGGACCTTAGATGCATCGTAGAAGCGGGAGCCGAAATCATAAAAGCGCCTCACCGCATCGCTGCCCAGGTAGGAGGCCTCCGTCATAAAAAGCCAGCCAATGACGGCGGCGGCCAGGGTAAAGACCAGGGCGATCAGGAGCATCTCGGGCATCGACAAGCCTATCCGACTCATGAAGCGGGGATCACTGGGGAGTGGCCTGGATTGGCAATACGACCGTGAAGGTGGAACCTGCCCCGATTTCGCTTTCCACCTCCACTCGCCCGCCGTGGGCCTCCGTCAACTCCTTCACCACCGCCAGGCCCAGGCCGGCGCCAGCCTTGCGTTGAGAATAGACTTGATAAAAGCGGTCGAACACGTACGGAAGGCTTTCCCGCGGAATACCGAGGCCAGTGTCTGCCACTTTGATCACTGCCTCGCTGTTCCGAGCCGTTACCTCCACCGTAATCCTGCCCCCCGGCTCGGTATGCTTCAACGCGTTGTCGAGCAGGTTATCGATGATCTGTTTCACCCGGTGGGGGTCGCCGAGGGCCTCGATGCTGGGCGCCCCCGCCCGATAGTTGAGAGTGATATTTTTCATTTGAGCCTTGGGCTTGGTCACATCAACGGCCTCCTGCGATATTCGAACCAGGTCCATCGACTCCCGTCGCAGGCGCAGGGTGCCAGCATCCAGACGCGATAGATCCAAGAGATCCTCCACCAGCCCGGTGAGGTGATCAACCTGAGAGTCCACCACTTCCAACTGCCGCCGGCGCGCCGGAGACGCCGCCTCACGCAACATGGACACGGTGAACCCCTTGATTATCGTCAGGGGGGTCCGCAGCTCGTGGGAAACCTTGCTCAGGAACTCAGCCCTCACAGCGCTGAGCCTCTGAAGCTCGGAGGCCATATAGTTGATGGTTCGCGCCAGTTGTCCCAGCTCGTCGGTGGATGTTACCGCAATGCGCTGGTCAAAATGCCCCTGGGCGATGGCCCGGGCTGCCACCTCCAGCTCCCCGATGATGCGGGTCAGGTTGCCTCCCACGTACATGGCGGCGGCGAAGATGGCCACCACCGAGAGAATGACCCCTAGGGCAAGGCGCGGGTAGATCACCGCCAGGGTACGATCCACATCCTGCAGCGACAGGGCCAGCTCGACGGCCCCCACGATCTCGCCCCTCACCCGTAGCGGCATTGTGATAAGAAGGTAACGAACGTTGTCGGGCGGCACCACCAGGGTGCTCTCCATCCCCTGCCCGTACATGGCAGTGTTGAATGTCGCCGGATTGCCAGGTAGACTGGAGGTGGTGGCCACGATATTGCCCCAGCGGTCGTAGGCCCGGGCATGAAAGCGCCGATCCAATGCCTGGCTGAAGACATCATTGGCCGCGGTCTGGAGCTCCGTGCCGTCTTCCATTCGGGATTCAATGCGGCCTTCCACCGCGAGCATGGCGGTCCGGAGCTCGCCCAGGGCCAATTGAGGTAGCTCTACCGACAGGCCCTGGTAGGTGGCAACGCCGAAATACAGGAACGTCGAGATGGCGATGGTGAGAAAGATGACCGCCAGCCGGAAGCGATAGTTGGCCAGAAAGAAAAACAGCCTTTTCATTTGCGGCTTTCCAGCTTGTATCCCACTGACCACTCGGTACAGATGAGGCCGCTACATCCAGCATCAAGCTCGATCTTCTTACGCAGGCGCTTAATGTGCTCGTCTACCGTACGGGTGCCGCCCGGATAAGAGTAGCCCCAAACCTCCTGGAGCAGCTCCTGACGGGAGAAGACCTTGTCGGGATGGCTGCAGAGGAAGTATAGAAGATCGAATTCTTTGGGTGAGAGGTTCAAGATCCGTCCCTGGCCATGGGCTGTCCGTTCCACCGGGTCAATCACCAGGTCGCCCAGGGCAATGCTCTTCTGCTCTTTTCTGGCCCGGCGCAATATCGCCTTTATGCGGGCAGTGAGTTCCAGCGGGTTGAAGGGCTTGACCATATAGTCGTCAGCGCCCGACACGAACCCCTTGATCTTATCCGCGTCCTCCGCTCTGGCGGTCAACATGATGATCGGCGTCTGTGCCAGTCGGGCCGGCCCCTGGAGAGGGGTATCTACCTCGCCGCGGCGCAGGCGGCGACACAGGTCGAAGCCATCCATATCTGGAAGCATTATGTCCAGAACGATGACGTCGGGCTGACAGCTCTCAAGATGCCTCAGGGCCTCCTGCCCGTTGCCGGCACTGACCACCTGAAAGCCATCTTCCTCCAGGTTGTGCTGGGTGAACTCGCAGATAAGGGGCTCGTCTTCCACCAGAAGAACCAGAGGCATGGCTCACACCTCCGTGACCAATGAACACCGAAGTGGCACCGGCTTTACTCTGCCTGAGGGCCCATGGCGCAGGCAACGCGCGCGGTCAAGAAACCGGGCCGAGGCAGCTAGATTATATCATGGCCGGGGATAGATGTTAAGCAGGTCCGGCGGGAGAAAGGCAATGGGGGTGAGGTGGCCGGCGCGACGTAAACCCAGCGTCAATCTCTAGAAAAAGCGGAGCATTTGTTGTATACTAAGGGCCAAACTTCTAAGGGCAGGCGTAAACCAGCAATGTACAAGGCAATATTCTTTGACATGGGGAACACTCTCTCCCAACCACGGCCTTCCCGAGAGGAGGTCATGGCGGACTTCCTGCGGGAGAAAGGCTACGGCTTCCCGGTCCGGGACACGGCTGCGGCATTCCTGGCTGCGGACCTGTTCTTCTACGATTGGGCTCAGGCCACCCCCTATCCACAGAGGGAGAGCCTGGACCGCCGGGCCATGTGGCTCAGCTACACCCGGACCTTTCTGGAATCCCTGGGTTTGGATCACAACGACGGCTGGCACCAAGAGATGGCTCAGGTTTTCGAGGCTGCTGCCCGCCGCCGCCACACCGCCCTCTTTCCGGAGGTCCTGGAGACGTTAGATGCGCTGAAAGCGAAAGGCCTCAAGCTGGCGGTGGTGTCTAACTGGGATAATACCCTGGAGGAACATTGCCAGGAGCTGGGGCTAACCAGATACATGGAGGTCGTGGCCGCCTCCCAGGTGGTGGGCAGCGACAAGCCCGATGCGGGCATCTTCCGGTACGCGCTGGAAAAGGCGGGGGTCGCACCCCAGGAGACGCTCCACGTGGGCGACATGTATCCAGCCGACGTGGTGGGTGCCAGAAACGCCAACATCACCCCGGTGTTAGTGGATCGCTACGACCTGCAACCCCAGGCGGATTGTCTGAGAGTGCGGTCGCTTTGGGAGGTGGTGGGTCTTGTCAGGTAGTCCATCGCCCTTGTCCCTGGCCGGCGGCAGAGGACCGCAGGCGGCAGCCGCCCAGCAGCGCATCATCGCGCATTAATAGGTCCCAACGAGGTACCACGATGAAAGTCCTTTTCCTGCAAGACGTCAAGGGCACGGCCAGGGCCGGCGAAGTCAAAGAGGTATCTAGCGGCTTTGCCCGTAATTATCTTTTGCCGAAACGCCTGGCGGTGGTGGCAACCGGGGGCGAGCTGAAAAAGACAGGGAATCAAAAAGTCATCGAAAAGGCCAAACAGGAGAGAGCAAAGCGCGAGGCCGATGTCCTGGCGGAGAGGTTGGCTACGGTCACGGTGAACTTCAAGGTCAGGGTGGGCGAGCAACATCGTCTCTACGGCTCCATCACCAGCGCGGACATCGCCGAGGCCATCGAAAAGGCCGCCGGGCAACCCATTAACAAACGCAAGATCATCCTGGAAGAGCCGCTGCGCCACTTAGGAACCTATCAGGTCCCGGTGAAGATCGCGGCGGACCTGGAGCCCACGGTCACGGTGGTGGTGGAGGCCGAATAGTACCAACTGGCTGTTTACTTGCCGCGGCATTTAGGATATAATTGAGGCGAGAAGGGAGGGTGATGTCACATGAGAAGCACCCG
>JBFMCB010000053.1:0-17232 GCA_040754915.1 Chloroflexota bacterium
TCCCCGCCTACTTTGCCCACGAGAAGGGCTTCCTGGCCCGTTTCGTCCAGGAGGCTAAGGCCATCGCCAAGCTGTGGCACCCTAACATCCTCACCGTCCATGATTATAGCGAACAGGAGGGGACCGCCTACATCGTCATGGACTACGTCGAGGGGGCACGCTGAAGCAGCGCCTGGGCCAGCCCCTGGACCTGGACACGGCGCTGCGGGTGGTGCGGCAGGTGGGCGCGGCCCTGGAGCATGCCCACAGCCAGGGCGTGTTGCATCGGGACGTGAAGCCCTCCAACGTGTTGGTGGGGAAGGGGGACTGGCTCCTTCTCTCCGACTTCGGCCTGGCCAAGATGGCCGAGGGAAGTTTGGCCCTGACCAAGACCGGGGTGGGGGTGGGGACGCCGGAGTACATGGCCCCGGAGCAGGCGGAGGGCCTGTCCTACGACCATCGGGTGGACGTCTACGCCCTGGGCGTGGTGCTCTACGAGATGGTCACCGGCCGGGTGCCCTATGAGGCAGAGACGCCCATCGCCGTGATCATGAAGAAGCTCACCGCGCCCCTGCCCCTGCCCCGGGCCTTGAACCCGGCGCTGCCCGAGGGGGTAGAGCGGGTGATCCTGAAGGCCCTTTCCAGGGACCCCGCCGACCGTTACGCCCGGGTGGAGGGGATGGTCAAGGCCCTGGAGGTGGCGGTGGCCGAGGCGACCCCGGTGGAGGCAGCCCGGCCGGCCCCGGCACCAGCACCGCCTCCCGTGGCTGCTCCCCCGCCGCCAAGGGAGACGGTCCCCGCCCTTCCTGTCGTGGCGTGGCCCGCCGTCCCCCGGCGATACCTGCGGCCGGCGGCTCTCCTGGCCGGGCTGGCGGTGGTGCTCCTGTGCCTCGGTTGGGGGCTCCTGGCGCTCAGGCCCAAACTGCCCGGCCTCCTGGCAGCGTTTCAGGCGCCGACTCCCACCCCTGTCCCTTTCGCCACCGCCACGCCGGCGGCGAAGCCGACCACCCCACCGCTCACCGTCGCGCCCACTGCCACGCCGGTCCCGTGGGTCCAGGCCAGGATCGTTTTCAGCCAAGACGGTGACATCTACGTGAAAAACGCGGATGGCTCAGGCGGACGGAGGCTGGCCGACCATCCGGCGGAGGATGGGTTTCCCGCCTGGTCGCCCGATGGCCGGCGCATCGTGTTCAGCTCCGACCGCAATCGCCAACGGTGGCCCGACGGCTTGATGCCACACTCCCTCTACATCATGGACGCCGATGGCTCTAAGCTGACCCCGCTGACCTATACAGGTTATGCGGACACCGAAGCCAACGATATGTTTCCCTCCTGGTCGCCGGATGGAACTCGAATTGTCTTTCACCGGAGTTGCGATCTCGCCGTGGTGAAGCCTGACGGATCGGGCCTGGCCATATTGGTGCCCCGGGAGCCTGGACTGCGGTGCGCGGCATATCCAGCTTGGTCGAAGGATAGCCGTCGGATCGCTTTTTCTTCACCGAGACCTGGGCCCGAGTGCCCCGAGACTGGCCCCTGTTATCATGATTTCTACGTGGTCAACGCTGACGGGTCGGGCCTTCTCAAGTTGGCGACTCTGGTGTCGGAGGGGCCCATGGGGTCGTATATAGTCTGGTCACCCGATGGCAACCAGGTTGCCTTCGCGGTAGGTGGGGACCGCAACTATGTTGTGATGAATAGCGATGGCAGTGGAAAGGGTATGGGCCGTTCTCGCTGCCCCGTCGGAGAGTTTTGCCGCAGCTATGTGATGAACAGCGATGGCAGTGGCAAGCCGGTGGAGACCGAGGGCATCCCAGGGATCTATCACCCCTGGTATTACCCGCAGTGGATCGAGGCCGTTAGCCCCCAGGTCCAGGCCCGCGCCTTCGCTGAGCCCATCCTGGCCGCCATCGCCAACCGGCCGCCGGATTTTGAGGACGATTTCTCCACCGCCGATAAGGGGTGGAAGTGGGATGCTGGCATGGGCAGTCAGGTGAAAATCGCCGACGGGGTGGAGCGGGTTAGCGGCGACCTCTTACAAGGGCACAATCAGCTCTGGGGCAAGAACTTTGTCTTCGAGGTCCAGGTCCGGCTACTGGCTAATCGGGGTTGGATTGACCCTTTCTTTCGCGATTCGAACGGACGCAGGTATGTCTTTGTGGTGGATGGCAAGAGCAATTCGTGGCAAGTTCTGAAGATCGACGAAAAAAAGGGACTTAAGCAAGCGATATCTGGGGGGCGAGACAACCTTCTTCCGCCAGGTAAGGCCAATCGGATCACCATTATCGCCAGGGAGAGCCGATTCGCGGTTTACCTCAACGGAAAGCCGACGGCATATTTTGAGGACGCGAACTTCCTTGAAGCCGGTGGCCTGATGCTGCATCTCGGGGTTTCGCCAGAGGAGCCAGCGGAGGGTGAATTCGACAACGTGAAGTTCTGGAACCTGGACAAGATGCCGGGGCTGCCGTGAGGGGTGCGATCAGGCCGGCGAGGGACTGCCTTACCCTCGAACACCGGGGACCTATCGGCTCTAGGCTTGCATCGGAAGCAGGGTGGCCGGCGGCATCGCAGGGGCGTTCAATTGAACGCCCCTGCTTTGATTACACCTGGGGGATGGCGTAGGTCCATTCGATCTCTCCGGCGGCGAAGAGGTCAAGGGTAGCCTCAAAGCAGGGGACGGCGGGCGGGTCCCTCCAGAGCTCGGCGACCACAATGCCATGGTTTGGCTGATCCAAGAGAACGGCCCGCGGCAAACCGTCGGCGTGATGGAAAGCCCTGGCTTTCTTGAAGGCCTCAACGGTGGCCCTCGCCAAGAGGTCGGTGCCACAAGAAAAAGGATAGGGGAAGCGCTCCCGGTCAATATGCACCACCTCAACAAGCTCGGGGTTATAGGCCGTTATTCCCACGTGAGTGTGCAAGAGAGCACGGATTGCCGGGACCGTAACCGGTGCGCCATGGGCGTCCCTGATCACGCGCCCACGTTCGTCTCTCAATGGGATCTGGGGAGCTGCACGGTAGATGGCTAGCTGCTCCATCGCTTCCACCGACGGCTTGACTGTAGCTGTTCCCTCGGGCTGCCATACCACAACCCCATTTTCCATCAGCTCGCCCACCGGCACCAGGTGTTCTCGCTGAAGGTGGCGCTTGTCCACCCCTACGCTACCGGTACCGGTGATCACCATTACCCCCAGATCCGGTTCCCACGCACTCAAATTCCCCTCGCTCATCCTTTTGAGGTTGAAGTAGCGCTCATATACCCGGGCCATACCGTTCGACACGAGATCCCTAAGGATTACCGGTGGCGCCAGCAGGCCCAGTTCATCCATTCTATGGCCGGCCGCGATGATTTGTTCCGGGATGGCCGATCGCTCCCAGGCCTCTCTGGATATTGCGCCTTCGCTGATGGCCATGTGATCGGCATCTTTGGCGCAGGCGAAGGCCCAGAGTCGCCGGCTCAATTCCTCAAAGAAACCTTCCTCATCCCCCCCACTTATGCTGGGATGGCTTCCTTCCAGGCCGAAAAGGATGCCCTTTTCAATAGTTCGTGATTCTTCGTCTCCTACCACCAGGAGAATGCGAGGCGAGCCGTGATAAGCCTGCTCCCGACGCCCCATCCTGACCATGGGCTCGGCCCGTTCCGCGCGTTTTGCTTTAGACAGGCCCTCGCGGCCCTGGAGCGCAAACGCCGGCTGGATGCCAGTCGGAATCGTATCGCCCATTTCAACCAGAGTTCTATCTAGCACTGCCCTCGAAGCGCTCACCACCGTGAGCAGATTAGGGGGGCGTTTTGCCAATCCATATCGTTCCTTGATTGTAAATACCAGGGGGACTCTTTCTTCTTCGCCCATCCTCCCGTAAGCGATGATCAGGTCTGTCTCGTTAGTCGGTGTTGATTGGATCGTATTCCCACTGCCCTGGAATGCCCGCAGGAGACCATCTCTAACCAGTTGTTGCAGAGAGTCCAGCGGGTCACCAACGGAACAGACACTAACCGGTCTCTGCCACTCGCACTTGGCCTTTTCTTTATTAGTAAGGGATCTGGCGCTAAACTCTCGTAACATGGCTCTATGATAGCGCCTCCGGAGCAAAAGGTCAAGCTTTTTTACTGGTACGCGAGATGTAGACCTTTTCGCCGAAATCTGCTAACATATGCTGGCAAGCGGGTAGAGGGGCTTCCTGGGAGGAGCAAGACGGACGATGTCGCTTCCTACCATCCTGCGCCTGGGGCTGCGGCAATTGGCCGCAGGGATGCTCAGCGTCCTGGCCTTGGGCATCCTCAACCGGGTGATGAAGGTGGAAATGGGACTGGGACTGGGAGTGGTGAGCCTGGTCATCGGCGCCCATTACTTTGCTGCACCGGTTAGCATCCCCTTGGGCCATCGCTCGGACCGGCGTCCATATTTCGGCCTGCACCGCACGCCCTACATTGCCGCAGGCACCGCTGTCACGGTGGTGGCCACGGTTCTGGCCCCCTTTGTCGCCTTTCTCATCGAAGGCCAGGGCGGGTCGCCGCCAGCAGCGGCCGTAGGTGTGCTCCTCTTCCTTTTTATGGGCGCGGGGATGTACACGGCCGGCGCGGCCTACCTCTCCCTGCTGACCGACCTGACCCAGGAGGCGGAGCGGGGCAAGGTGATCTCCATCATTTGGTCCATGATGATGGTCGGCATCCTGGCCGGGGTCTTCCTGGGGGTGCAGGTGATGGGACATTACAGCCCCCCGGCGTTGGTGGCCCTTTTCCTGATGACGGCCGGGATCGTGGCCCTATGCACCGCCGTTGCCGTATGGGGGGTGGAGCGGCGGGGAAGCGAGGTCAAGCCCTCGGAGGAGGCCCAGAGCCTTCCCCAGGCCATGGGCCTCCTGGCCGGCAGCCGCCAGGTGCAGCTCTTCTTCAGTTTCTTGTTCTGCGGCATCTTCTTCCTGTTCCTGCAGCAGACGGCGTTGGAGCCTTTCGGCGGCGATGTCTTCGGCATGAGCGTGCGGGAGACCACCCTCTTCAATGCCTTCCAGATGGTGGGTGTGCTGTTAGGGATGGGGGTGGCGGGGGCCTGGCTGTCCAAGCGGATGGGCCCACAACCCACCGCCGGCCTGGGGGCGCTCGGGGCAGCGGCCTCGTTTGCCTTGCTTGCCATGGCGTCGGCGGGACACCAGGTGATGCTGGTGCGCCCAGCCATTTTCCTGATGGGCTTGGGCATGGGGATCTTTAACGTGGGGGCCTTGTCCCTGATGATGGGCCTCACCGCCGCCGGGCGAGTGGGGCTCTTCATGGGCGCCTGGACGTTGGCCCAGGCCTTGGCCAATGGCCTCTCGGCCCTGGGCGGTGGGCTGGTTCACGACCTGGGGCTGGCCGTGGCCGGGCAGGAGGGCCTGGCCTACGCCGCCGTCTTTGGCGTGGAGGCGGGCGGGCTGGGGCTAACCTTACTCCTAATGGCACGCCTCAGCGTGGCCGAGTTCCGAGCCGAGGCAGCCGGCGTAGCGGTGGTCTGAAGGCAAGCGCTGAGATCCTATGGATGCGGGGGTGGCCCGGGTGAACAAGGAGGTGAGGAGTGGTGAACAAGAGAGACCTGGGCTTCCTGGTAAGCTTGCTCTTGCTCCTCTCGGCCGCCGTCACGGCCAGCGCCGGGCTCCTGTCGGAGGCCTTGGACCTGAACGAGTTCGTCTACCACAAGTACGCTGGCTTTCTCACCGCCGGGCTGGCCATTGTCCATGTCTACCTCAGGTGGCCCCGACTGCTGGCCTATTTTCGGGGGCGGCGAGCGGTGCTTCAGCCGGCCGGAAAGGTGAGGATGAGTTCCCCGGCGCCGGGAGGCGGTCCCTTGAGCCGACGGGGGTTGCTGGGCCTGGCTCTGGGAGCAGTTGGGGGGTTCCTTCTCGGTCGGGTGACGGGGCTGGAGAAGGCGACGCCTCTCGCCCGTGGCGCAGACATCGGAGAGGCGTATCACCAGTGGAGCAAGCCCGGCCTCCAGGATATCCTGGGCACCGTCTTGCACTGGGGACGGCAACCTGCCCAGTATAAAGAATACGCCCGGGCCCAGGTGATCCCCCTGCCCCCGGCCCGGGGCTCCCGGGGCTTGAGCCTGGAGGAGGCCATCGAGCGGCGGCGGTCGGTGCGAGACTACTCGGGAGAGCCCATGACCGTGGAGGAGCTGTCCCGGCTGCTCTATTACACCTGTGGCATCAACGAAGAGCGCTGGGGCCAAGGGCTACGGGCGGCGCCCTCGGCCGGGGCACTGTATCCCATCGAGGTCTATCCCGTGGTGCATCACGTGGCCGACCTGGCCCCGGGGCTCTACCATTACAGCTACCCCAACCATGCCCTGGAGCGGCTGAAGGAGGGAGACTACCGCCTGTCCATGGTCCGCCATGGAGTGGGACAGGAGTTCCTGGGCTGGGCCAACGTGGTATTGGTCCTGGCCGCCATCTTCCAACGCACCCGCTGGAAGTATCAGGAGCGCACTTACCGCTACGTCCTGCTGGAGGCCGGCCACATCGGTCAGAACGCCTATCTGGCGGCTACGTCCATGGGCTTGGGGGCCTGCGCCGTGGGAGCTTTCTTTGACGATGACCTCAACCGTCTCTTGGAGGTGGACGGCACTCAAGAAGCGGTGGTCTATCTCCTGGCAGTGGGGAAAAAGGCCTAACTCCTTTAGTTTAATTTAGTGAGGGAGCTCCGCGCAGGAGAATCAGCGTGCCTTACGTGGGGCATCTCTGGGTAGCTCTGCGCGCCCTGGCCGCCCGAACCGGCCTGGAGTTGGTGGAGCCGCCACGCCCTAGCCAGCACACGGTCTCCCTGGGCGTGCGCTACTCCCCGGAGTGGATGTGCTTCCCGTTCAAGGTGGTCCTGGGCAGCTTCATCGAGGCCATCGAACTAGGGGCCGACACGATTGTCATGGCCGAGGGCCCCCAGCTCTGCCGCCTGGGCTACTATGCCCGGCTCCACGAGCAGATCCTTCACGACCTGGGCTACACCCACGCCCGGGTTCTAACCTTCAACTGGCAAGAGGAGCAGATCCTGGGCTTCGCCCGGTTCCTGCGGTCTATCCTGGGGGAAGAGAGGCCCTGGAAGGAGATCGTCGGCCACCTCAAACACGGCCTGGAGCAACTGGTGCTCATGGAGGATGTGGAGAAACGGGTGCACTACCTCCGGCCCCGGGCCCGGGATTGGCGGGAGGTGAACCGCATCTGGCAGGTGGCTGGGCCCCGCATCTCGGCCGCCCTCACCGGCCAAGAACTGAGGGAGGTGCGCCGCCAGCTCCTGGCCGAGCTGGAGGCGGTGGACCTGGACCCCCGCGCTGATCCCCTCAAGGTCGGCTTCCTGGGGGAGTTTATCCTGGTCATTGACCCCTTCTTCAACCTCGATCTAGAAGACGAGTTGGGCCGGCGGGGAGTGGAGATAGTGCGTTCTTCCTGGATCGCCGGGTGGGCCAAGATCTGGCTCTTCATGGAGATGCTGGGTCTCAGCCATGGCCAGGAGATCAGGAAAGCAGCCCGTCCCTACCTGAAGCGGGACGTGAGTGGGGAGGGGCTCCAGACCATCGGCGAGACGGTCCTCCACGCCCAGGAGGGCTTTCACGGTATCATCCACATCCAACCATTCACCTGTCTGCCGGAGATCATGGCCCAGAACATCTTGCCTCGAGTGCTGCGAGACCACGACATCCCGGTTCTGGAGATCATTATCGACGAACAGACGGCCAAGACCGGTCTCATTACCCGCCTGGAGGCCTTCGTGGACCTCATGCAACGCCGCCGCATTCGCGAGGCTCTGGCCACCAGGCGTAATTCATGAGGGCCCGGGGACGATGATCCGCGTAGGTATCCCGCAAGCTCTTCTTTACTATCAGTATTACCCGATGTGGCAGGCCTTCTTTCGGGCCCTGGGGGCCGAGGTGGTTGTCTCTCCGCCCACCGCCCGGCCCACGGTGGAGGCCGGCCTGGCACGGATGGTGGCCGAGACCTGCCTGCCGGTGAAGGTTTATGGCGGCCACGTGTGCCATCTCCGGGAGTTGGGCGTGGACTGCATCTTCATTCCGGCCATCCGGGCCACCGAGCCGGGCCTCTTCAACTGCAGCAAGTTCCTGGGTCTGCCCGACCTGATCCGGGCTACGGTGGCAGACTCTCCCCCCCTGTTGGAGATCGACATCGACGTGGGGCAGGGCCGGGGAGCCCTGCAGCGGGCCATCTACCACCTGGGGCGGCCCTTTACCTGGAATCCGCTGCATATCCGGAAGGCGGCCCTGGCCGCCTGGGAGGCCCACCTGGGCTTTCAGACCCTCATGCGGGAGAGAAAGATCACGCCGCCCGAAGCCATTGAGGGGTCAGGGGGTCATACCCTAGACTCCCGGTGTCTGGCAGACACCGGGAGTCTAGTCATCGCCGTGGTTGGCCACCCTTACTGCCTGTACGATTCCTATATCAACCACGACCTCCTGGGCCGTTTGCGGAGGATGGGGGTGAGGGTGATCACGCCCGAGATGGCCCCGGCCCAGGGCCTGGAGATGGGGATCCGCCGCCTGGCTCGCTTCAAGTACTGGGTCTACGAGGCCGAGGTGACGGGCGCTGCTGGCCACTACCTGGAGGACCCAGCGGTGGACGGGGTCATCGCCGTGGTGGTCTTCGGCTGCGGGCCCGACTCCACCATGCTGGATGTGGTGCAGCGGGCGGCTCGACGCCAAGAGAAGCCCTATATGGGCCTGGTCTTGGATGAGCACACCGGCGAGGCAGGGCTGGTGACCCGCCTGGAGGCCTTCGTGGACATGATCGCCCGACGAAAGTCAGCGCGCGGGCCCCGGGCGGCGGTTAGTATGGAGAAGGCAAGGGAATGTGCCTGAACCCAACTGCCTTTCTTACTAGTAAAGAAACAAGGAGGCGAGAAGGGCAATGAGGGCTTATCTGGGCGTTGACGTCGGTTCTGTGACCACCAAGCTGGTTCTCCTGGACGAGAACGATCAACTCCTGGAACGCCTGTATCTGCGCACCCTGGGGCGACCCATCGAGGTGGTCCAGGAGGGCCTGGCCGAGCTGGGTCGGCGGCAGCCCCAACATCTGGAGGTGGTGGGGGTAGGCACTACGGGAAGCGGCCGGTATCTCGCCGGGGTTCTAGTGGGAGCCGACGTGATCAAGAATGAGATCACCGCCCTGGCCGTGGGGGCTTCGCAATACGTGCCTGAGGTCCAGACTATCATCGAGATCGGCGGCCAGGATTCCAAGATCATCATCTTAAGAGATGGGGTGGCGGTGGACTTCGCCATGAACACTGTTTGTGCTGCCGGCACCGGGGCCTTCCTTGACCAGCAGGCCTATCGCCTGAGCCTGCGCATCGAGGAGTTCGGCCCCCTGGCCCTTAAAGCCAAGACGCCAGTGCGCATCGCCGGACGCTGCACCGTCTTCGCCGAGTCGGATATGATCCACAAACAGCAAATGGGTCACCGGGTGGAAGATATAATCTACGGCCTGTGCCAGGCCCTGGCCCGTAACTACCTGAATAACGTGGGCCAGGGTAAGGACCTCCGGCCGCCAGTGGTCTTCCTGGGCGGAGTGGCCTTTAACCAGGGTATGGTACGGGCCATCCAGGAGGCCCTGGGGATGCCGGTCATCGTGCTACCTTACCACGAGGTTATGGGCGCCATCGGGGCGGCTATCCTGGCCCGAGAGCAGATGTCGCTGAACGGCGCCACCACCCGCTTCCGAGGGTTTGAGGCCAGCCGCGCCGCCTGCCGCGCTTCGTCTTTCGAGTGCAAGGCCTGCCCCAATCTCTGCGAGATCGTCCAGGTGCGGATAGGACGGAAGGTAATGGCCCGCTGGGGCGGTCGCTGCGACCGCTGGGAGCTGAAAGAAGAAGTGCCAGATGGCTGATAGCCGATAGCTGATGGCGGTAGAGGCGCAATTAACGTGCACACCTGCCATCGGCCAGCTGGTGCCCCTCATTCCCAGGTCCGCTCGTCCACGAGCTTTTTGGCCTCGGCGGGAATTGTCCCCAGGGCCACCCACTCCAGGCGGTCCAGGCCCACCCGGCACAGGGCACGGACCTGAGCCTGGATCCCCTCTGAAAGCGCCTGCCGGTCGGCGCCCTCGGCCCCCAGCTCCACCCGCAGGGTGAAGAGGTCCCGGTGCTCCAGGCGGGTCACCACGCCCTGGTACCGCGCCACCTCCGGGAAGCGGGAGAGGGCCTCCGCCAGTTGCGTGGGGTGGACGAACATGCCCCGCACCTTCACCGCGTCGCCCACTCGGCCCAGGATGGCCACCAGCCGGGCGGAGGTGCGGCCGCAGGGGCAGGGCTCGGCGGTGTAGGCCGAGAGGTCGCCGGTGCCGAAGCGGACGAGGGGATAGGTGCGGTTGAAGGTGGTCACCACCACCTCGCCGGGCTCGCCGGGGCCCAGGGGCTCTCCCGTGTCCGGGTTCGCGATCTCCACGATGACCTCTGCAGGGATGTGGAAGCCCGACTTCTGCGGGCACTCATAGCCCAGGAGCCCCAGCTCCGCCGTGGCATAGGCGTTGGCCGTGGCTAATCCATAGTCCTCCTCGAAGGCCTTGCGCAGCGAGGGCGGGAGCGGCTCGGCAGTGAACAGGGCGCGCTTGAGGGGCAGCGCCGGGCGGGGGATGCCTAGCTCCTCAGCCCGCTTGAGGAGGGTCAAGAGGAAGCTGGGCGTGCCCACGTAGCCGGTGGCTCGCAGGTCCACCATGATCTTGACCTGGAGGTCAGTGTTGCCCACGCCGGTGGGGACAACGGTAGCGCCCAGAGCTTGCAAGGCCCCATCCAGGAGCAGGCCGGCCGGGACCAGGTGGTAGGAGAAGGCGTTGATGACGATGTCGCCCGGCCCGAAGCCGGCGGCGTGGAAGGCCTTGGCCGCCGCCGTGGCCAGGTCCTCTTCGGCCCCCTGGGGGTCGTAGAGGGGGCCAGGGGAGAAGAAAATATGCTTAAGGCTTTGGGGCGGCACGGCCAGGAACCCCCCGAAGGGCGGCGTGGCCTTCTGGAGGGCCACCAGGTCGTCCTTTTTGGTCACCGGAATCCGGGCCAGATCGGCCACCGTGCGTATCTCCCCGGGCCTGGCCCCCGCCCGCTCCAGCTTCTCCCGCACCGCCGGAGCCCTCTCGTAGGCATAGGCGACGATCTCCTGGAGCCGATCGGCGTAGTAGCGCTCTCGCTCGGCCAGGGTCATCGCCTCCTGGTCGGCTTGGTAGAACTCTCCTGCCATATTCTCCTCCTCTGTGCTATTCTCGCTGGCCGCAGTTGGCTGGCCAGGCTAACTGTCGTTTTTCTCCTTAGGGTGGACCAACTCTGGAACCCCGCCGTTGAACAGATTCGAAAAGGTCTCGGCAAGGGTGGGTGACACACATTGGATAGCAAGGACAAGACGAAGGCTGCCTGGAAGAATCAATTCCCTTTTGTTCCGTTTTATTGCATTCAAGATGGCTATAGCGACCTGGCCAGCGGCGTAGGAACGCGTCATTTTGAAGAACATGCTGGATCGCACACTCGGGAGATGTTGATCCAGCAACGGCGTATCCACATACCCCGGGCATACCACGGTCAGGCCGATGCCGTAGGGCTTGAGCTCTTGCCGGAGGGCGTTGGACATTCCAATTATGGCGAACTTCGCTGCGGAGTAGGCACTGGAGCCAGGAAATACTATCTTCCCGGCCAGTGAAGAAACGTTAACCACGTGCCCGGCTCTGGCCCTGACCATGTGAGGAAGAACCATCCGTAGGCAATTCACAGTTCCGAAAAAGTCAACCTCCATCACCTGTCTGAACTCCGGTTCCGACAATTGCAGGAACCCTCCGGCTCTCAAAATGCCGGCCGCGTTCACCAGGATATCGATCTTGCCAAACCTGGAGAGCGCTACGGATACCGCCGACCTTATTGCCTCGGGGTCAGTGACATCAGCAGGACAAACCACGGTCTGCCCCTCGCCCATTTGATGAGCCAGGTCCTCCAAGGCATTCCGGTTGCGAGCGAGAATGGCCACACGGGCCCCGGCACGAACAAGATGCAAGGCAACCTGTTTGCCGATCCCGGAGCTGGCACCGGTAACCAGGGCCACCTTGCCGTCGAAATAACCAGGCATCTGTGTCCTCCAAGTATTGCTGGAGAGGCATCTTCCTCAGCCAGTGAAGCTTCACCTCAAACTGATGAATCCTTCACTGCAGAACGCGCGAAGAAACCAGGTTTCTGGAGAGAGTGCGTCCTTAGCAGTCTCTGCAGTAAAAATCTTACCTCATTTCAGAATTTACCCTATGAAGGTGTCTAGTAATAGAAAGTAATTTTTGCTCGCTATCCTGCTTTGCACATGCCTCGAGGTGCTATTGACACGCTAACTCATCAGTGGGCGATACAGGGAATATCCCAACTCCACATTTCTTGAGTTGTTTGATGCAGTAGACTGTTTGCCCTGGGTCTGTTGACCCTTCTCCTAACTCGTTCCAGCCACCGTCTGGCTTTTGGGTTTCCACGAGGATATTCACTAGCTCTTGCACATGTGGGTGTCCTGGATTATAACCCAATCGTAGGAAAACGTTCAGCACCGAGGATGCGCAAACGGGGTACTTCCAATCCGCATGGTTTTTCAGGATCGCTTCGATTGCCCTTTTGAAAATAACAGACTCTTTATCTTCGCCTGATAGCAAGAGTGCCTTAACAATAACGTCCATACCTGCGATATCAGTACCATACGGGTAATCCGGACCAATATGAGAGTTCCAGCCCCCTTCTTCGTTCTGCGTCTTATGAAGAAAAGCAATGGCTTTTTGGACGCTTGGGTGGCCTGAGTACCCGGCTTTGCCGAGTGCATTCACCACGTCGGCAGTTGCATACGTCATGCTGTAGGTGGTGCTTACCCATGCCTCATCCTTAGGAACAAATTTTGAAAGCTCGGGATTTTCAGACCATCCACCATCTGCTCTCTGGCTTGCCAGCAGGAAATGGATCGCATTTGTAGCTATAGGTGAATTTTTATCCAGCCAGACCTTTAAAAGCAACTCCAGGACCCTGCTTGTTCTCGTTACACCGGAAGGCATCTGTTTCTCTAGTTCCCGGGGCCATCCCCCGTCAGGGTTTTGCAACGCCAGAAGTTCCTCGATTAAACCCCGGTCGACCCTCTGGCTCAACCCAACTGCTAAGTACAACTTTTCGTAAGAGTTTCCATTGTCGCGCACATACTTTACTGCATCATATCTCAACTTTATCATTTTAGCCTCATTCCATGTTTGGAAGCATCATTTTATTTCTTTCACGATCCTGCTGTTTGCTCGTTTGGAGAAGGCATCCATCACATCAACCAATTCCTCTTCTTCGTAGTATCCCCGGAATACGCCCCCTCATCCACCTGGCGCCGGACCTGGTCACCCTGTTAGCACTGTGTCCCTGGCCATGGCCCTAAAAAGGCGACAGCTTGGGACGAACCCAGCCACGGCATGTTGTTGTTAGTATGTAGTCGTGGTGGGGCGCGTCTGGTGCAATTACTTCGGGCTGAGCCCTCAGGGCGAAGCCTTGTCGGCGTTGAGCCAGCGGGGGCGCACTGAGGGACGGGTGGCGTCAGGGCCGACCGGCGGCGCCTATGGGAAGCAAGAGCCCGTCGTGTCCGTCGCCCGCCCGACTCCACCCAACTGGGAGGGCCGCTGTAAGCCAAGCCCGAATCGGTGGGTGAAGGCTCGCTGCCTCCAACGGCGCGCTCTACCTGCAGAGCCGCTCGCTGGCCTCGCCGGAAAGGAGTGTACCATGACCGCGCCACCAACGCAAGTTCGACTTGACGTGGGCGGGGCAAGCCCAGCCGGTCTTCGGTTCAGCAGGCGGACTATACCTGCAGCCTTTGACCTCTTTCTACATCTGTTGTAAAATAGACGTTGAGCCATCAGGCGAATGTCCCCGGTCGCCTGGGTTACCCGTTGCTCGGCAGCCTGCGAGGGGATGAGCGGTGAACAAGAGCTCTGCTGCCCTTCCTACTCTGCGCCCCCGCTGGGTCGTGGCGGTCGTGATTGCCATCGCGGTGATCGTCTGGGGTGCCTCCCTCTACTCCATCGCCAGCCAGATCGGCCGCCCCTTCCCTGGCTTCTTCTACACCCCCGGTCGGATTGTCAGTGCGTTCACCCCCCCAGGTTTTCACCGGCTGGCAGGCGGGCCTGCGCCCCTGGGACCGCATCGTGGAGGTGAACGGGCAACACTGGCGGGAGATGCGCCGCCTGGTGCGTGAGGCGGGCATCGGCGGCACCCTGGTCTACACCGTGGAGCGGGGAGACCGGCGGCTTCAGATCGCCGTGCCGACAATGGAGTTCACCCCCGACATCTTGTGGCGCTTCATCCCCGGCTGGTTCTTCTATGCTCTCCTCTGTGTGGCCATCGGCATCTTCGTCTACGTTCGCAACCCCGGCGGCCGGCTCAACCGCTATCTTCTCCTCTACCTTCTGCTCTGGGCAGGCATCATGGGAGCAGCGTGGGAGTACTGGCTCAGCCAGCAAAAGTGGACGGCGTACCTCATCCAGCCCGGGATAGCGATTACCACTGTAGCCGGTTGGATTTTCTTCTGGAGTTTTCCGGCCGACCGCGCCCGCAAGGAGTTCCTGGCCCGCTGGCCTTTGATCCCGGCCTTTGTGATCCTGGCTGCCGCCGCCACGGTTTGCTTCTCTACGCTATTCTTCCTGGCCTCTCGGCTGGACCGGCCAGAGTGGTGGCACCTTTACACCTTATCGGTCTCCTGGGGGTCCTTCCTGATCTTCGGCATGGGGTCGGTCTTGAACAAGTTCTTCCCTCCGCTCCAGATCGCCCTGCGGAAAGGCACTTCACCACTGATCCGACAGCAGGCTCTGGTACTCTTCGCCGGTATCAGTCTGGGCGGGAGCGGTTTCCTCATCCTTCTTTGGGCTCCTGGTGCCATCCACTTCCCACCATCAGCGAACACTCAGTGGATCGCCGCCACCATCACCGCCCTCTATCCTCTCTCTATTGGCTATGCCGTCCTGCGCTACCAGCTCTTCGATATCCGGGTGGTGGTGCGCAAGGGCCTGGCCTACTCGCTGCTGACGGCCACCCTCACCGCCGTCTTCCTGCTCCTCTCCCTGCTCACCGGCTACCTCTTCCAAACGTTGACCGGCCAGCAATCGTTCCTGGTGGCCATCCTTCCCGCCCTATTCGTCGCCGTTCTCTTCCAGCCGGCCCGGGGGCACATCCAGACCTTCGTGGATCGAGCCTTCTTCCACCGGGAATACGAGGTGCGCCAGGCCCTGACCGCCTTCAGCCGTGGATTGAGCACCTTGCGCGGAAGGGGGGAAGTGGTGCGCCTGGTGCTGGACACGGTGACCGAGACCCTGGGAGCTGAGGGGGCTGCCCTCTACCTTCTGGACGACGGCCAGTACTGTCCGACCGAAGCCGGGCTAGCCGGCGCTTTTCCCGCTGAGGGAGGACTCGCCACCTGGCTGACCCGGGAACGACGGCCCCTGGTGCTGATCCCCGACGATCGCTCCGCCCAGGCCGACGATTTGCGTCAGGCCGGGGCGACGCTGGCCCTGCCCCTTCTGGCCGGCGAAAAACTGTTGGGCATCCTGACCCTGGGGGAGAAGCGCTCCGGCGACCTCTACACCCAGGAGGATCTGGACCTTTTCGCCACCCTGGCCCACAGTGCGGCACTGGCCCTGGAGAACGCCCGCCTGCACGAGGAGCGGCTGGCCATCCTGCGCCAGCAACTGGCCCAGGTGACGGCGGCCCAGGAGGAGGAGCGCCGGCGCATCGCCCGGGAGCTGCACGACGGGGTGGGGCCCGCCCTGGCCAGCCTGAACGTCCGCCTGCGCACGGCCCGCAAGCTCCTGGAGCGGGACCAGCATCTCACTGGCCAGGAGATCGAGGAACTGGCTGAACTAGCCCAAACGAACATCCAGGACATCCGCCGCCTGATCTACGACCTGCGTCCCGCTGCGTTGGACGAGCTGGGGTTGGTGCCAGCCCTGCGGGAGTACGTGACCCGCTATCAAGAGGAGCAGGGCCTGGAGGTGGCCCTTTCTTTGCCGGAGAGCGACGAGCGGCTGCCCGCCCCTGTGGAGACGGCCCTCTTTCGCATCGCCCAGGAGGCGTTGAACAACGTGGTCAGGCACGCCCAGGCTCATCGGGTTGACGTGGCCCTGGGGCGGGATGAGGCTCATGTAACCTTGCGCATCGCCGACGATGGGCAGGGCTTCGACCCCCAGGCCTCCCGTTCCAGCATGCATCTGGGGCTGTGGAGCATGCGGGAGCGGGTGGAGCAGCTCGGCGGCAGGTTTGAGGTGGAGAGCGCGCCGGGGCGAGGAACGAAATTAGTGGTCAAGATTCCATTAGAGGTCCAAGAGGGTATCGAGACTTCTGAAATCTTGTAGATTTCGGAAATCGATAAGGGCAATAAGGGAGATATCGCCGATGGAGGGGATCAGCATCTTGATCGCTGACGACCATACCCTCTTCCGCAAGGGCGTGCGCAAGATGCTGGAGGCGGATGAGGACATGAAAGTGGTGGGAGAGGCTGGCACCGGCCGCGAGGCGCTGGAACGGGCCCGGGCGCTGATGCCCGACGTCATCCTCATGGACATCAAGATGCCTGGCCTGGACGGGGTGGAAGCGACCCGCACCCTACGCCGGGAGATGCCTCACGTGGGCATCATCTTCTGCACCATGTTCGAGGATGACGAGTTCGTCTTTCGGGGCTTGCAGGCAGGCGGGCGGGGCTACATCCTGAAAGACGCTGACCCGGAGACCATGCTGCGGGCCATCCGCGCCGTGGCGCACGGCGAATCGCTCCTCAGCCCGACCATTGCCCAGAAGGTGCTGCGCCAGCTTGCCGCCCTCCCCGGCGAGGAGGCCGGACGGACGCCCTTCTACGACCAACTGACACCCAGGGAGCTGGAGGTGCTCAAGCTCATTGCTGAGGGTCAATGCAACAAGGAAATCGCCGCCGCCCTGGGTCTCAGTGAGAAGACGGTGAAGAATCACATCGCCAACATCTTCGCCAAACTCCAGGTCTACGACCGTACCCAGGCCATGCTCTATGCCATCCGCAAGGGGTTGGTGAAGATAGAGTAGATGCGGAGCCCGCTGAATTTAGTTTGGTGAAACAGCATTAGGCCCCCAGGCCCATCGCAAGATGGGCCTTTTTTACTGCCCAAAATAGGCCCACCGTCCCTTTCTCACCCGACCATATCATAGTATCCTGGAGGCAATTTAGTAAGGAGGTACGGGCACCATGATGACGGTGAATGTGCTGCTATCGGGTAGGTTGAAGCTGGATGGGTACGGGCGGGGAA
>JBFMCB010000054.1:0-17027 GCA_040754915.1 Chloroflexota bacterium
GGACGTCATGGAACTCCGTATCTGGTGGAATAACGACCTGGTCCACTCGCTTGCCCTTCCACTAAAGGGATTCACTGTCCATCTTTGAAGTGAAAAAGTGTCTACTTTTCAGCTGCTCCTAACATACCCTTGACAACATCCTTCTTGTCCGATATAATATCAAGTAACTGGATATACAATATAAAGAATTGCCGGCGATGGCCATGAGGGTGTCTATCACTACGGATTATGGCTTGCGGGCGATGATGGACCTGGCTCGGCGATATGGCCAGGGCACGGTGCCCAGCGCAGACATCGCTGCACGCCAGGGGATTCCAGTGGCTTATCTGGATCAGGTGCTGTCCACGTTGCGCAAAGCCGGGTTCGTGCGCGGCGTGCGGGGCCCTCAAGGTGGCCATGCCCTGACCAGGCCGCCAGGGCAGATCACTCTGGGCGAGGTGCTCGCTGCCCTGGAGGGAGCCACCGCGCCCATGGAATGCGTGGGCGAGCCGAGCAGTTGCCATCAGGCTGCCTCTTGCACCCTGCGGGAAACCTGGCAGCGAGTGGATGAGGCAGTCCAGGAGATTCTATCCTCTATCACCATCGAGGGGTTGGTGCAGCGACAACTGATGCGTCGAGAGATGTATTACATCTAGACCAGCCTTCGGAGGAGCGCGGTGGCGCGGGTAGTGGAAAGCGTCTTGGAGCTGATAGGAGATACGCCCTTGGTCCGGCTGCGACGGCTGGTCCCGGAGAGAGCGGCCCAGGTGCTGGCTAAGCTGGAAAGCCGCAACCCTGCCGGCTCGGTCAAGGATCGCATCGCCCTGGCCATGGTCGAGGAAGCGGAGAACCAGGGACGGCTCTCGCCGGGCGGCACCATTGTGGAGCCCACCAGCGGCAATACGGGCATCGGCCTGGCCATGGTCGCCGCCGTGAAGGGGTATCGGCTGATCCTGACCATGCCGGAGGACATGAGCCCAGAGCGGCAGCGGTTGCTGACCCGGTTCGGTGCGGAGGTGGTCCTCACCCCGGCCATCGAGGGGATGTCCGGGGCCGTCCATGCTGCCGAAGAGCTGGTGCGCGGCCATCCTGATTATTTCATGCCCCAGCAGTTCATCAATCCGGCCAACCCAGCGGTGCATCGGCGCACCACCGCTGAGGAGATCTGGGAGGCAACCCAGGGCCACCTGGACGCTTTTGTGGCCGGCGTGGGCACCGGGGGCACCATCACCGGCGTGGGCGAGGTGTTGAAAAGTCGCCTGCCATCGCTGCTGGTGGTGGCCGTGGAGCCCACCCGTTCGCCGGTCTTGCAGGGGGGAAGGTGGCACCCCCATGGCATCCAGGGCATCGGCGCCAGCTTCGTCCCGGGCGTCCTCAACCGGGAGGTCATTGACGAGATCATTGGGGTGTCCGACGAGGAGGCCAAGGCCATGGCCGCCCGGCTGGTCCGGGAGGAAGGGTTGCTGGTCGGTCTATCCGCCGGGGCCAACGTTTGCGCTGCCCTACAGGTCGCCCAAAGGTTAGAGGCAGGCAGGGCCGTGGTTACCATCCTGCCCGATACAGGTGAAAGGTATCTGAGCATCACGCTTTAGTGGAGGAAGGCAAATGCCGATCAGCGTATATATCCCTACTCCCTGGCGTCGGTTGACCGAGGGATCGAGCACGGTAGAGGCCAATGCGGGGGACATCGCTGGGCTCTTGGACGCGTTGGAGGCCAGCTATCCTGGCCTAAAAGGTCACGTCTGCAACGAGAAGGGCGAGATCCCCCCTCACATCAGCGTCTTCGTCAACCGGGAGGAGATCGACGCCCTCCAGGGGTTACAAACCCCAGTTCGAGATGGCGATGAGGTGGCCTTCATCCCGGCCATCGCCGGCGGGGCTATTACACTGAGTCAGGAGCAGATCGTCCGCTACAGCCGCCATATCGTGCTGCCGGAGGTGGGCGGGAGAGGTCAAAAGAAACTCTTGGCGGCCAAGGTGCTCATAATCGGAGCGGGGGGATTAGGGTCTCCCGCTGCCCTCTATCTGGCCGCGGCCGGGGTGGGCACCCTAGGCATCGTGGACGGCGACGTGGTGGAACTTTCCAATCTGCAACGCCAAATACTGCACCATGTGGACGACATTGGCCGGCCCAAGACCCAGTCCGCCGCCGAGACCATCAGGGCCATCAACCCCGATGTTCAGGTTATCCCCCACCAGGTGGTTCTCTCCTCGGGGAATGCCCTGGAGGTCCTGAACGGTTACGACGTCATCGTCAATGGCTGTGACAACTTTCCCACCCGCTACCTGGTCAACGATGCCTGTGTGTTCTTGCAGAAACCCCTGGTAGACGGGAGCATCTTCCGCTTTGATGGCCAGGTGGCCGTCTTCCTTCCCGGTCGGGGATGTTACCGTTGCCTTTACCCGGCACCTCCGCCTCCCGGCACGGTGCCTTCCTGTGCCGAGGCCGGGGTCCTGGGGGTGCTCCCGGGGGTGGTGGGTGTGATCCAGGCCGTGGAGGCCATCAAGCTCATCCTGGGCATTGGCAAGAGCCTGGCCGGGAGGCTTTTGCTCGTCGATGCCCTGCCCATGGAGTTTCACCAGGTCAACCTGCGGCGTGACCCGGCCTGCCCCGTCTGCGGCGATCATCCCACGATCACCCATCTCATCGACTATTATGAGTTCTGCGGCGTGCCTGGACCGGGGCATTGATTATGCGTACTAGGAGGATCCGCTTGCGTGAGGCGAGAGAGATCGGCCAGGCCGTAAAGACCTTTCTGGGCCTGAGCTATGCCCCCATCGGCGTCAAGATCTTGACCGAGGATGACGGTCGCCCGGGCGATCCTCTAGCTGAGAGGGCCCGGTTTTGTCCCTTCCATCCGCATCTTCTGGGCGAGGGCACCTTCATCCTCCGCCCGGGTGACCTGGCGTGCCCCAGCGTGGATCTGATCCTGGGCTTCACCAGGCCCCGCTACGTTGACGTGCAGCCCAGGATCGCCGGCGAAACCAAGGCCGTGCGCCTGGGCCCTCTTGAGGAGGCTGACGTGGTGCTTTTCATCCTGGATGCCAACCAGGCCATGGCTTTGGCCGTTCTCCTGGGCGGGGTGGAAGCAGAGTGCAAGGGGGAGATCGCGGTGTGTGGCGAGGCTCTGGCCCGGGCCTACAACACCGGCAGGCCAAGCCTCACCCTCCTCTGTCGAGGTGCCCTGGACTTCGGCTCCTTCACCAAAGGGGAATTGGTGGTGGCGGTGCCCTACCAGGACTTCCTGAGGCTGCCCCAGGCCATGGCAAGGTACGCCACGCTGAGCCAGGCCGCGGTGGATCGTTGAGGCGATGGGTGCCCTTCAGCGATTTTTCGCTGGTCAAGAACGATGATTAAGGGGAGTGGTTCACCATGAGCAAAGCAGGCACAGTTTTAGCCCTAAGGGTTATCGGCCTCAGCCGCCAGACAACCCTGGGCCTCCTGGCCCTCCTGGCTGCGGCGGCGATAGCCTATTTCTACGGCGGTTTCAGCTTCCCCTTGGCCGTCCTCTGGATCTTCGGCCTGGGGTTTGGTTTCGTGTTGCAGCGGAGCCGTTTCTGCTTCGCCTCGGCCTTCCGAGACCTTTATCTCCTGCAGGATGGCCGGGTGATCAAGGGCATCATCGCTGGCATGGCCGTGGCCACCATCGGCTTTGCCCTGGTGATGTACAAGGCCTCGCCGGACATGAGCAAGATCCCGGGCGGGGTCACTCCCCTGGGCGTTCATACCCTCCTGGGTGGCCTCCTCTTCGGCCTGGGGATGGTGCTGGCCGGGGGTTGCGCCTCGGGGTCTCTCTACCGCATGGGCGAGGGCTACGTAGGTTCGTGGCTGGCCTTGGGGGGGATGTTCCTGGGCATGTTCGCCCTGGCTCTCAATTGGGATTGGTGGTGGACCACGGTTATCAATGTGGCACCCAAACTCTGGCTGCCCAAGTCTCTGGGCTGGGGAGCCGCGATCCTCTTGAACCTCCTGGCCCTCACCCTCGCTTACCTGGCCGTTCTTTGGTGGGAGTCCCGTGGGGGAGGAGTCTACCAACAGACGGTGGCGGAGCCACCGTTCCTGGCCTTTGGCCAGCGGGTGGCCGCTCTCTATCGCGCTGTCTTCACCAGGGCCTGGCCGGCCGTGGTGGGGGGAGTCATTCTCGGGACGCTGAACACCTTCGAGTATCTCTTCGCCAAGCCTTGGGGGATCACCACCGAGGTCTCCCGCTGGGCAGGATGGATCGCCTACAGCATGGGTTATCAGGCGCAGAACCTGCTTTATTTCTCCGAAAAGTCGCCCGGCTTTGGGCTTCTCAAGCATGTGCCCTGGCTCAGCGACGGATCGCTCCTCAATTGGGGAACGATCTTCGGGGCTTTCGTGGCGGCGCTTCTGGCCGGGGAGTTCAAGCTGAGGCTGCCGGGCAAGCCCGTGCGCTACGGCCAGTCCCTAATTGGTGGCATCCTCATGGGTTACGGCTCGCGGCTGGCCATCGGCTGCAACATTGGGGCCTTCTTCTCGGCCATACCGGCCCTGGCCTTGAACGGTTGGGCCTTCGCCCTGGGGCTGGCCCTTGGCTCTTACCTGGGTGTGTTGGCGATCAAGCGGCTGGCGTAAGGTGAAATATTGGTGTAAGGAGAGTGGATGAGATGAGGTTGGATGTGCGGGGTGAGATCTGCCCTTACCCCATGTTGAAGACCGTGGAGGCCTTGCAGAAGCTAGCGGAGGGCGAGGCGCTAGAGGTGATCACCGATCATGCCCCCGCCCTGGAGACCATCCCCACCCAGGCCGGGCGCCGGGGCTACGCCTATGATATTGAGAAGACCGGCCAGGCGGAGTGGCGGATAACAATCTATAAGGAGTGAGGTCATGGTCGAGACGGTAGATGCGGAAATCAATCTGAAGGGTGAGGTATGTCCATACACTTTCGTGCGCTCTAAGCTCGCTCTGGAGGAGATGGAGATAGGGCAGGTGCTGCGGGTCGTGGTTGACCACCTGCCGGCGGTGGAGAACGTACCGCACAGCATGGAAGGCGAAGGCCACCAGGTGCTAGAGGTGAAGCAAATCAACGCCACGGATTGGTCCATCGTCGTGCGCAAGGCCCATGATTGGGACGCGAAGGGGAAAAGTTAGCGAGTTCCGACCTCCTGAAACTGCCAGTCGGGGCCAGCCAGGGCGTTGGGCAACGAGACAGGCAGTAGAATGGACCTCAGGTGTTTCACTTAAGCAGGGAGTATCAAGCGACCATTATCGCCCATGCTCGGGAGGCGTGCCCCAACGAGTGCTGTGGGCTACTGGTGGGGAAGGGCGGGCAGATACTAAAGCTATACAAGCTCGCTAACGCCGAAAATAGCCCGCTGGCCTATCGCCTGGACCCCTACGAACAACTGCGGATCTTCCAGGAGATGGATGACAAGGGCTGGGAGTTGATGGCCATCTATCACTCTCACGTGGCTTCTCCGGCCTACCCGTCGGCCAGGGATGTGGAGTTGGCTTACTATCCGGAGGCTGTCTATCTCATCGTCTCCCTGGCGGAACCGGCGCGGCCAGATGTGCGAGCCTTTCGCATCAAGGAAGGTGCCATTGCCGAGGAGAAAATCGTCGACGACGATGATCTGACTCCTGGCGTTTTTTAAATCTCTCCCTCAACCGGACCTTGTATCCCCCGCCAACGAAGGCAATGGGCTAAGCCCACCCCGTGGCCCAGTGAAAGGCGTAGGTTAGTGGATTGTTGACCGGGCCATGAGCAGGTGGTAGAATAGCCTTGAAGCCGTAAAATCTCCTCGTTTCTCTCCAAAGCGCAATGGACAAGGTAAACCCGACCGCGTGATGAGGGCGATGGAACTGGGTTCCCGCTGGTCTGCAAAACCAGTAGGTGTCCCTGCGCGCCAGGGACCCGGTCGGTTCGAATCCGATACGCCCTCTCCAGCTTGCTTGGGATAGCGCGGAAATCCCCTCAAGATTAGGCCGAAAACGGCGGCTGTCTGTTTCCTGAATCACGTTGAAGCCGACGGGGGCTTTAAGACCCTGTTGCTACGGCTCTCATTGTGGTACAATGAACCTGGACACCCTCGAGGTGCCTTTCGAGGAGGTACGGGACGGCGTATGTGCACGGTGCGAATTGGGCTGGCGCAGATCAATACCACGGTGGGAGACCTGGCTGGCAATACCCACAAGATCCTGGGCTACATCGGTCGGGCCCGGGAGATGGGGGTGGATCTGGTGGCCTTCCCCGAGCTGGCCGTGACGGGCTATCCCCCCGAGGATCTCTTGCTCAAGCCCGAGTTCATCCAGGAGAACCTGGAGCGACTGCAAGAGATCGTGGCTAACACCCGTTCCCTGACCGCCGTGGTGGGCTTTGTGGACCGGGCCGATGATATCTACAATGCCGCCGCGGTGATCCACGACGGTGTCCTGGCCGGGGTCTACCACAAGGCCTACCTGCCCAACTACGGCGTCTTCGACGAGGACCGATACTTTCAGGCCGGCACGGAGTCCCCGGTCTTCACCCTGGGCAGCACCGTGGTGGGCGTTAACATCTGCGAGGATATCTGGCACCCCACGGGCCCCAGCGAGCGGCAAGCTCTGGTGGGCGGGGCCGAGGTCATCGTCAACATCGCCGCCTCCCCCTATCACGCCGGGAAGGGGCGCTTTCGTGAGAGGATGCTGGCCACCCGGGCCGCCGATAACGTGGTCGTGGTGGCCTTTTGCAACCTGGTGGGTGGCCAGGACGAACTGGTGTTTGATGGCAACAGCATGATCTTCGATCAACGGGGCGAGCTTCTGGCCCGGGGAGAGCCTTTTGAGGAAGACCTGATCATCGCCGATCTGGATCTGGAGAGCATCTTCCGCCAGCGGCTCCGGGACCCCCGGAGACGGAAGGAGAAGCTGGCCCAGACCGGAGAGGAGGCAGTAGAGCGCATCCCTCTTCCCTCCACAGAGCGCGGCGAGGAGAAGCCTTCCTTGCCCCCCAGGGTAACCAGGGAGTTGGGCCACCTGGAGGAGATCTACCGGGCCCTGGTTTTAGGAACCAGGGACTACGTCCTCAAAAATGGCTTTCGGAGGGCGGTGATTGGCCTCTCGGGTGGGATTGATTCCTCCCTTACCACGACCATCGCTGCCGATGCCCTGGGGAGAGAGAGTGTAGTGGGGGTTTTCATGCCCTCCTGCTATTCGTCCCCGGAGAGCCACGCCGATGCCCAGGAGCTGGCCCGCAATCTCGGGATCCAATTAATGATCGTGCCCATCGACGGTGCTTTCCAGGCCTATCTCGGCATGCTGGAGGAGGCCTTTAAGGGCCGGGAACGGGACGTGACCGAGGAGAACCTCCAAGCCCGCATCCGGGGCAACATCCTCATGGCCCTCTCTAACAAGTTCGGCTGGCTGGTGCTGACCACTGGCAACAAGAGCGAGATGAGCGTTGGCTACGCGACTCTCTACGGCGACATGGCCGGCGGCTTCGCCGTTCTTAAGGACGTGCCTAAGACCCTGGTGTACGAGCTGGCTCGTTATCGCAACTCTTTGGGCCCGGTCATCCCGGAGCGGGTCTTGGCCAAGGCGCCCACGGCGGAGCTCCGGCCCAACCAGCGGGATGAGGACAGCCTTCCCCCCTACGCCATTCTCGACCCCATCCTCCAGGCCTACGTGGAGGAGGATCGGAGCCTGGCCGAGATCGTAGCCCGAGGTTTCGACCAGCGGGTGGTGCAAGAGACAATGGCCATGGTGGACCGCAGCGAGTATAAGCGCCGCCAGGCCCCGCCGGGCATCAAGATCACCCCGCGGGCCTTTGGCAAGGACCGGCGGCTCCCGATTACCAATCGCTACCGCTCCCGTGGACCATGACCAGGGGCCTAATACGCCATGGCCGATGACCAAAGACTAAAGGTCAATGGCAGTTGCCACCAGCTTGCCGAAAAATGGAGCAGTGGTTAATGGGCCTGATCGGTGGAGGTCCCTGGTGCCGGGGGCGGGGGTCGAACCCGCACGGAGTCGCCTCCAGCGGATTTTAAGTCCGCCGCGTCTGCCGGTTCCGCCACCCCGGCGCTATTCCCAGAGGCTCAAAAGCCGATGGCCCTCGAGCGCCATCGGCTGTGGAGGAGAAGAAGCAATGGAGGCGACGAGCGGATTCGAACCGCTGGATAGGGGTTTTGCAGACCCCCGCCTTAACCTCTTGGCCACGTCGCCTTTTTTCGACTGGATCACCTTAAGCAAAGCGGCCGGCCGGTTCGCCGGCGCCGGCCGTAGATGCCCAAGACAAACTGGAGCGGAAGACGAGATTCGAACTCGCGACCCTCTCCTTGGCAAGGAGATGCTCTACCGCTGAGCCACTTCCGCACCGGTTTCAATATAGCAAAAACGCGCCTGGTTGTCAACAGTTTGGTGCCGAGGCGCAGAATCGGACTGCGGACACCGCGATTTTCAGTCGCGTGCTCTACCAACTGAGCTACCTCGGCACCCAAGGCCTCGATCGAGCCCGGCGTCGTGGCCCGTCGCAGCGAGGCACCTGTAGTATACCAAAGCCTACCTCGCAGTGTCAAGGTTCCACGCTCGTCCACAGGGGTCTGCTTTCGAGGAGGCCGGGCGACCTTTGGCCCGTTCAGCTCATAGTGCCGGCCAAGATCATGTTTTCTATTTCTGCTGGCCGGCAGCCTTCTCCCTGATCAAGCTCAGGAGGGGCTCGATGATGTCGATGGGCATCGGGAAGACGATGGTGGAGTTCTTCTCCACCGAGATCTCGGTGAGCGTTTGCAGGTAACGGAGTTGGAGCGATGTGGGCTCTGAGGCGATAACATTGGCGGCCGCGGCCAGGGCCTTGGAGGCCTGGAGCTCACCCTCGGCGTGAATGATTTTGGCCCGTTTCTCTCGCTCGGCCTCGGCCTGTTTGGCCATGGCTCGCTGCATGGTCTGGGGCAGCTCCACATCCCGGACCTCCACCACACTTACCTTTACTCCCCAGGGCTCAGTCTGTTGGTCGATGATGACCTGCAACGTCTGATTGATCTTATCGCGTTGCGAGAGGAGCTCGTCCAGCTCCGACTGCCCCAGAACGTTGCGCAGGGTGGTCTGGGCAATGAGCGAGGTGGCCCGGATGTAATCCAGGACCTTCACCACCGCCTCCTCCGGGTTCACCACCCGGAAGTAAACCACCGCATTTACCTTTATGGTGACGTTGTCCCGGCTGATGACCTCCTGGGAGGGCACATCCATGGTCACCGTGCGCAGGTCAACCTTAACCATGCGGTCGATGATGGGTATGATCAGAAAGAGCCCTGGCCCCTTTGCCCCAATGAGGCGCCCCAGCCGGAAGATGACACCCCTTTCGTATTCCTGCACCACCTTGATGGCCGCACCGGCTAACATGAGCACCAGTATGACCGCTACGCCAAACACAGAAGTCAGAAACTCAAGCATAGCCCACTACCTCCCAAAATGTAAATTCAACGGGTAGATCGCCCCATCGCCATTCGTCCATGCTGGATTATACATCCTATCCCAACCCCACGCAAGGAAAACCCTCAAGCTAAGCCCCTCTCGCCCCTGGCTCACCATGACCCAGTCCACCGCTGGGCTGGAAAAACAAAGCCCCTCCCATCATCCGGGGAGGGGCTTCGAGAAGAGCACGACTACTTTGAGTTCAGAATTGGTGCCGAGGAAGGGATTTGAACCCTTATGAGGTTGCCCCCACTAGGTCCTGAACCTAGCGCGTCTGCCATTCCGCCACCTCGGCACGACGACGGGTCCGCAAGCTAGTGAGCCGACTGGTGTAATGAACGGTCAACCCGGTCTTTAGAGTAAGCGCCTGGCCGTCCGATGCGTACCCGACGACTGACATTTTACGCGAATTGGCCCAAGAAGTCAACCCCTGTCAAGGACTGCGCCGGGCTGGCTCGCCTATTTCGGGAACGCCTTCCAACCTCGTCACGACCTAAGCCGTGGCAGGAACGGGGGTGGGGGTTAAGACCGGCGTTGGCGTAGGTGTCGCCGTCCCGCCCTGAAAAGGCAGTGAGCCCTGAGAGTACAGGTAGGCGAAAGCCACAGCCAGGATCAGAAGGACCGCCAGGGCCAGGACCCCGATGGTGCTGAAGAACCCCTTGAGCCATTCCCGGCCACCGTAGGGTGGTCGTAGGATCACGTAGAGCGCCACCACCGCCATCACCAATACGAGCAAGCCCCAAAAGAGGATAAGGACGAGGGGCATAGAAACCACCATTACTTCCTCCAAAAACCCTGGGGCCATCCAGCCCGGGACCGTCCCGGCAAGCACGGTTGGTTTTCGCCGCCTCCACCGCGGCGCCACGCCCTCGCGATTATAGCACTGCTGAAACTTGTTTTCAAGACCACGAGTTGCCCGGCGGATGCCATTGCTCGTGCTTTAAGGGCTCGGCATCTTGGGCTTTAGCTCAGGGAAGTAGCCGGCCTTTCTGAGCCGTCGCACCAGGGCTGCCAGCTCCCGCTCGGGGACCGCCACGGCTTGCGGCCCCAGGGCCTCCCCTTCCAGGGCCACCTCCCGGTTCGCTCGCAGTTCCTCCAAGAGCCCCGGCCCCCCGGTGCTCAACACCCAGGTCCTCTCGATCGCTATGTGCCCACGGCCCGTCGCCCACTCGTGCAGGGCATGGGCCACGTTCTGCGGCAACCTGGAGGCGCTGGCCTGCCTCAGGAAGGAGATCATCCCCTCGATCCTCGCGCCCTGCTCCAGGCAGCGCTGGACCGATTCGCGGGTGAGACGATAGAGGCTGATCCGGTCGCGTCTGATGAGTTGGGCCAAGCGCTCCACCTGGAAGATCGCTGCTGGCCAGGAGGTAGAAGGCACCATGATCTCGAAATTGGAGAGGACGGTGATGGGCTCGTGGGGCGATTCAGTGATCTCTCTTGGCGACGCCCTCACCAGGGTGGCTCCGGCGGGGGTTATCTGGAAGACGGACGGCTCTGAGCCGGCCAGGCCCAGGGAGACCAGCCCCAACCAGTGCAGGTACTTGGTGATGAGTTCGACAACGTAGGCCCTCTCCAGGTGTTCCCAGGAGTCCCAACCCAGATACAGCGTGCCCCGGGCCCTATCGGTCACCTTCCAGGCCGAATAGTCCCAGCGCAAGAGGTCTGGAGCCGTCTCCTTGATGGCGGCGGTGAACGGCTCCAATGGGATCCAGGAGTTGGCCGGGCAGACCCCAAGCTGGTCAGCCAGCCGGCGGCGCGCCCGGGCCAGGTCGGGGCGGCGGCGCCGGTAGTCCACGGCCACCCGGGGAAGCCGGGAGATCTCGTCCCAGCGCTGGTCCTTCAGGTAGCAGTTCCACAGGCTGTGGAAGCGCCTCTCGGCGGGGAGCCTGAGCCAGGCCAGGGCCTTTCTGGCGGGCTTGATCCAGCCACCTCGGTCCTCCACCACCCCCAGCCCCTTCAGGAGATACAGCAAGAAGCCGAACCGTTGTGCCAGCTCGGGGTCCGGGGCGGTCGGGTCTGTCCAGAACAGTTCGTCGGCGAAGAGCCTCGCCGCATCGGCTGCGGCCGACCCGCCCTCCGCTGGCACCTTCTCCCGCTGCAAGAGACAGAGGAGAAGCGTGATCTCCAGGAGCACTTCGTGGGCTGGCAGCGCCGTGGAGGGTGGCGGAGCGGTTTCGACCTGGAAGGCCGGCCGGAGGGAGTCCGCCGGAGGCAGGAGGGATATCAAGTCCTCAGGGATGAGGTATTGCTCGCTAGGGGGAGCATGATGCTCGTCGGTGACCACGACCTTGTACACCAGCCCGCTAAGCCAGAGCTCCTCCGCCGGGCTCAACCCCGGGGCCTGGCCAGGACGGACTCCGCGCCAATCGGCGGCCAGGGGATTGGGTCGACGTATGCCCCCATACTGGCGCAGGAAGCGATAGCCAGGCAGGGCACCGCCATTTTCAAGGAGTGCTACCAGGACA
Organism: Chloroflexota bacterium; assembly: GCA_040754915.1. Taxonomy (GTDB): domain Bacteria; phylum Chloroflexota; class DTOL01; order DTOL01; family JACQYG01; genus JACQYG01. The sequence continues at coordinate 11,857 of JBFMCB010000054.1, forward strand.
TTCCGGCCCTGGGGGCTCAACGAGCCCAGAATGGCCTCAATAACGGGTCCCCTGAGCAGCTCGGTGCCCAGACGACGCGCCAGTTCCGCCTCTCCCAATCCCAGCGGGTCGGAAAGGACGAGGCGCGCCGAAATGCGGCGTAGAACGGCTGGGTCGGAATTCTTCAAGCACTGCTCAAGCCTCATGTCCAAATGGCTCCACTGATTGACCGGAAGGCGACGCGTTGCTATAATGTCCCGAATCTCGTGTTGGTTCAGGAGTCCAACTCCTGAACAACGGTGGAGAGCAGATATGATCGTCCGGATGCTGACCGTGGGCCCTCTGTCCACCAATTGCTACTTGGTGGGCTGCCCGAAGACCAGAGAGGCCCTGGTGATCGACCCTGGAGGCGACCCGCTGATCATTCTGGCTGAGGCCGGTCGTTTGGCCCTGCATGTCCGCCAGATCGTCAACACCCACGGCCACTTCGATCATACCATGGCCAACCAGGATGTTAAGAGAGCCACCGGGGCCACTATTGCCATCCATGCCCTGGATGCCTCTATGCTCACCAACCCTCTGGCCAGCTTTTCCTTCTGGGCCGGCAATTTACGCCCGGGCCCGTCGGCAGACTGCCTGCTGCAGGATGGCGATGAGGTCTCGGCGGGGACAGTGCGGTTGACCGTGGCCCACACCCCTGGCCATTCCCCTGGCAGCATCTCCTTGATCGCGCGCCAGGCGGTGTTCACCGGCGATGCCCTCTTTCAGGGCTCCATCGGCCGCACCGACCTTCCGGGAGGCGACTACGGACAGCTCATCCAGAGCATCAAGGCCAGGCTATTGGTCCTGCCGGATGAGACGGTGGCCTACACCGGCCACGGCCCCCAGACCACTATCGGCCAGGAGCGGCGGTACAATCCTTTCTTACTGGAGTGATGAGTCGCGGCCGAATCTGCCTGCGCCCCCATGGCCGGATGCCTTGGGTGCCTGAGGCCGGTTCGCTTCTTTACTGGTAAAGACCGCTGCCTCACCTTCCCTCAGCCACCGGAGCATAGCCCCCGGCGGCCAGCACCCTCCGGCCACCGCTGCCAAGGAGATGGTCTACGAAGTCCTGCATTGACCCGGTTAGGGCCACCGGCCGCACCAGGAATAGCATCCGGTAGAGCCTGTATCGTCCTCCTAGCACACTCTGGACCTCGGGGGCCTGGCCATCCACCAGGAGTGCCTTTACCTCGCCATCTACATAGCTTGAGAGCACGTAACCCACCGTGCCCTTCCGGGCGCTCACCTCTTTTACCACCGCCTCCTCTGAAGAAAAGACACGGGCATTCCTGGTGACTCGAGAGCCATCGCTCAGGAGTGCTCCCTCGAAAGCGGTCCTGGTAGGTGCCCCATCCTCTCGGCTGACGACGGTGACCGGCCCACTCTCGGTCCCCAGGGCCTGCCAATCGGTGATCCGGCCGGTGAAGAGCCCTCGGAGCTGGTCGGTGGTCAAGACATTCACCTGATTCAGCCGGTTCACGATCACCGCTATGGGTTGCCTGGCCAGTGGCTGCACTTCCAGTCGTGGCTCCTCTGGCCGTGGCTCCGCCGCGCAGAGGGCCAAGTCAGCGGCCCCATCTCGCACCGCGTTGGCGGCGGCGAGTTCCTCGGCGGGCAGGAACTGTAAGGTTGTGTTGGAGTGCAGCTCGCGGTAGGAAGCGGCCAAGGCCTGGACGAGATGGGCGGCGGTCCTGGGCGCGGCAACGCGGATGACGAAAGGGCCCGGTGGCGTGGCCGGTGCCGGGCCACAGCTGGCCGCGAGCAGGACCGGCAGCGAAGCCAAGGCGATACTGGCGGATCGGCTTTGGCAGCTCATTATTTTATCAGTAAAGCGAGGGATAACACAGCTAGGAATGCTCCCAGGGCCAGCCGGTAGCACACGAAGACGTGGGTGGTGCGGCGTTGCAGGTAGAGTAGGAGATACTTTATACACAGGTAGCCGGAGGCCGCAGCCACCAGGAATCCCACCGCCGTGGCCAGGGCGGGAGGGGCTGATGAGCCGTCCCTGATGAGATCAAGCAGCTTCTTTAGCCCTGCGCCGGCCACGATGGGCGTGGCCAGGAGGAAGGAGAAGCGCGCCGCGGCCTCCCGCCTGAGCCCCAGCAGGAGGCCGGCGGTGATGGTGCTACCTGACCTGGAGACGCCGGGCAGGAGGGCCAGGGCCTGGGCCAGGCCAATGAGCACGGTATCCTTCCAGGTCAGATCGGCCAGGAGGCGGCGGTGCCGTGCATAGCGCTCGCCGGCCCAGAGGACGAGTCCCAGGGCGGCCATGAGCCCGGCGATAACCAGCATGGGGATGGGCTGATGGGGGGAGCTCGGCTGGTGAAAGAAGTGTTCGATGTACCTGTCGCCCAGGACCCCGGCGATGCCGCCGGGGACCGACCCAACGAGGATGAACCATAGAAGCCTCTGACTCTGGTGGCGCACCCGGCTTCGACCGGCAAGGCCTTGCCGGGACGCGAACGTGCCCGAGAGGAGGCTCACCCAATCGCCCCAGAAATAGGCGAGCAAGGCCGCCAGCGTGCCCAGGTGCAGGGCCACGTCAAAGGTCAGGCCGGGGTCGGGCCAGCCCAAAAGCCACGGGACGATTATGAGGTGGGCTGAGCTGGAGATGGGGATGAACTCGGTGAGGCCCTGAACCAGCCCCAGGACAACGGCTTGCAATGGGCTCACGGCTTACCTCGAGAGGAACATCTCAGGTTGCGCAGATCTGATGGCGAAATAGGTTGCCAGGATTATGATTTCCCTTCCACCGGATCAGCGCTCGCCTCGCCTGTGGCTGTCACGGCCGCCGGCTCCAGAGCCTTTTCCCCGGCGCCGCCAAAGCTCTCCTTCTTGCTATACCAGAGGGCAGCGCCCACCAGGCCCAGGGCTCCGGCCATGGTCAGGCCCATGCCCAGGCTGACCTGCCCGCGCTGCTGCACGATCAAAGGCACCACCAGCAACGAAACCAGGTTGATCACCTTGATCATGGGGTTCAAGGCGGGGCCCGAGGTGTCCTTTAAGGGGTCACCCACGGTATCGCCCACCACGGAAGATTTGTGGGCGTCAGAGCCCTTGCCGCCGTACAGGCCATCTTCGATGGTCTTCTTGGCGTTGTCCCAGGCGCCGCCGGCGTTGGCCATGAACACCGCCATGAGCTGGCCGGAGAGGATCACCCCGGCCAGGAAGCCGCCCAAGGCTGCCTCGTGGAGCAGAAAGCCCACGATGATCGGCGAGAGCACCGCCAGGGCCCCCACCCCCAGCAGTTCCTTTTGGGCCGCGGCGGTGCAGATGGAAACCGCCCGGCCGTAATCGGGCTTTACCCTGCCCTCCATCAGGCCCGGGATGCGAAACTGTCGCCGTACCTCATTGACGATGAGGTAGGCAGAACGGCCCACCGCTCGAATGGTCAGCGAGCTGAACAGGAAGGGTATGGCGCCGCCGATGAGCATGCCGATGAAGACGTCGGGGTTGGCTACGTTGATCGAGAACACCTCTGGCGCCGACAGGCCCAGTTTCGTCAGCTCGACGATCACCGTGTCGCCGTAGGCGCCGAAAAGTGAAACCGCGGCGATCACCGCGGAGCCGATGGCAATGCCTTTGGTGATGGCCTTGGTGGTATTGCCCACGGCGTCCAGGTCGGCCATGATCTGCCGGGCCTTGGGCTCCAGCCCCACCATCTCGCCGATGCCGTTAGCGTTGTCGGCGATGGGTCCGAAGGCGTCCATGGAGATGTTGTTGCCGGTGAGGGTCAACTGGCCGATGCCACACAGGGCCACGCCGTACAGGATCATGGTCACCGGCTCGCCGCGGAAGATGAGCACCGAGGCGAAGATGGCGGCGGAGATGACGAAGATGGCCCACACGCTGGACTCCAGGCCCACCGAGAGGCCGGAGAGGATGGTGGTGGCCGCACCGGTCTGGGTCGACTTGGCGATCTCTTTGACCGGTGATCTGTCCGTGCCGGTGAAATACTCCGTCAGGTTATTGGTGACCACGGCCAGGAGTATCCCGGCCAGGGTGGCGAAGGCCACTCGTAGGTCACCGACGTAGAAGTGAGCCAGAGCGAAGAAGCCCACGATGGAGATGAGGGCGGCCAGCCGGAAGCCCCGGTCGATGGCCCGGAAGGGGTTCTCCTGCTCGCCGGCGGAGCGGACCGAATAGGTGCTGATAATGGACGAAACCACGCCGATGGCCCGGACCAAAAGCGGGAAGAGGATCCATTTCAGGTTGAATGGCTGGATGGCCAGGCCCAGGATCATGGCCGAGACGATGGTGACCTCATACGACTCGAAGATATCCGCGGCCATCCCGGCGCAGTCGCCCACGTTGTCGCCCACCAGGTCCGCCACCACTGCAGCGTTGCGCGGATCATCCTCGGGGACGTTTTGCTCAACCTTGCCCACCAGGTCCGCCCCCACGTCGGCGGCCTTGGTGTAGATGCCACCGCCCACGCGCATGAAGAGGGCGATGAGGGTGCCGCCGAAGCCGAAGCCCAGCAGCACCTCCGGGGCCAGCTTGCCGTAGATGATGAAGATGATGGTGCCGCCCAAAAGACCCAGGCCGTCGGTGAGCATCCCGGTGATGGTGCCGGTGCGATAGGCGATGCGCAGGGCCTCGCCCAGGCTATGGCGGGCAGCCGAGGCCACCCGGACGTTGCCCAACACCGCCATGCGCATGCCGATCTGGCCCACCGAAAGCGAGAACAGGGAACCCATCAGGAAGGCCCCCGCTCGGCCGATGGAGACGAAGCTATCGGCCCCGGCCAAAGCCGCCGTCAGGTACAGGGCGATGGTGAGGACCCCGATGAAGATGACGATGGCCCGGAACTGGCGGCCCAGGTAGGCCACCGCGCCCTCCCGGATCGCCCGGGAGACCTCCTGCATCCGGGCGGTGCCCTGGTCCTCCCGGAGGATCTGGCGGGTCAGGTAGACCGCGTAGAGGAGCCCCAATATGGCTATCCCCAGGACACTCCACATGGCATACCCTTCATAGGGCTGCGCGTATTGCATGGATTGTTCCTTCCCTCCCACTAAAATGCCTGCCGAGGCCGTAAACGAGGACCTGACCCTGGGACCGGCTGTGGATTCTTTACCAGTAAGAGCAAGTCGGCCAAAAGCACGCCAAGTTTATCAGCTTTTCCCGACACGGTCAAGAGGGCCGCTTGG